>JAKBCD010000297.1 GCA_021808205.1 Pseudomonadota bacterium
CCGGACAAAATGCCAAATCAGCAACAGCAACGGCAGCCCCAGGTAAATATCTTGCTCTTGCACGCCACCATTAAAATGACGAGAAAGAAATAAAAACGGAGCGCCGAATAAATTTTCGTGAGACGGAATAACCAGATTCAACAGGTCCGCCGTATAATAATACGGCCAGGCGGCGGGAAGGTGAACAAGGCCATAGGTCCGCGACATTGGGATTAAGAATGGCGCCACCGCGGCCAGGACAAACGGTGCCGCGATCATAGCGTCCGCAATCAACCGCCGTAATGCCGGCCGGCGGTCTGCAACATATAAATAGCTGAGCATCCACGCAATGCCGCCAAACACAAAGATGGTAGCGAAAATCTCGATACAGATGTAGAACTGTATTGTTAGCAGTATGGCGCTGAAAGCGACCGTCCATTTACGGGACAGCGAGCCATCCAGGCGGCGCAAAATAACGAGCAGCAGGGCTGGTACACAAAAAGCCGCGCTCAAATTCAAAGCTGCGGTGTCTTGCGCCATTTCGTAGCTTGAGAAGCCAAACAGGAAGCCGCCGACCAGGGACGCAGCCAACGCCCCCGTCAGGCGAAAACAGACCAGATAGGCAAACCATGCGCAAAGTATTGGAGATAGAATGACCAAAACATTATAAGTGACAACGGGTCCGGCTGTTACGGTTAAAGGTGCAAAGATAATGGCCAAAGCAGGCACCGCGGTAAGCCAGGCTAAGCAAACGCCAAGGGGGTACCATACCAGTTTTGTCATGATGGCCGAGAGATGAGCCCCCACCGCGTGTGGCCACCAAGCTAGAAACCATACGAATGCGTAAGGGTCCGCCCCCTCTCCGGACAGGTTTCGTGTAATAGAGGTGCCATGGTCAACCAGGACAAGGGAAAGAAAGCAATACACCGCAACCGCGATCGTATGTTTTATATACCTCGTTCTTTTTGCTTTTATGGACACGTTTAGCCTTTCCAGAGTTTACACGGTGGGAGTTCAGGATAAGCCTTTTAGGGTTACGCCTGGCTACGAAGCAGGCTTGATTTATCATGAATAATACGGCGAACGATTCGGCGGAAAGAGCGCCTGGAGGTTTTACCCCGGATGAAGCGTCTTTCCCTTAAACGTACACCATTCCGCCCCTGCACAGCGCCAGCATTCTGGCCGGCGGGCCTTGCACACATAGCGCCCGTGCAGAATCAGCCATAAATGCGCGGGTTTCAGCATCTCTTTCGGGATGCGTTTAACCAGCACATCCTCCACCGCGCGGGGCGTGGCGCCGGGCGCAATGCCTGTGCGGTTGCCCAATCTAAAAATATGCGTATCCACCGCCATGGTGGGCTGGCCGAAAATCTCGTTCAGCACCACATTCGCGGTCTTGCGTCCCACGCCCGGCAGCGCTTCCAGCCCCTCGCGCTCGCCCGGCACCTCGCCGCCATGGCGCTCCAGCAGCATCGCCGCCAGTGCCGCCACGTTCTTTGCCTTGGCCTTCCAAAGCCCGATGGTCTTGATCTTCTCCGCAATCCCGGCCTCGCCAAGTGCCGCCATCCCCGCCGCATCCGGCGCCACCGCGAACAGCCCTGGTGTGGCCTTGTTTACCCCCACATCCGTCGCCTGGGCAGAGAGCACCACCGCCACCAGCAGCTGGAAAGGCGTGCCATACTCCAGCTCTGTGCGCGGGTTGTCGTTGCCGCGCGCAATGGCAGTGAGAAACGCCGGCACATCCGCTTTCTTCATCGGCCTGGAAGGTTTCGCCGTTTCTATCTTGCTATTCCCCCGCCTTCGGCAGCCTTATAACAAAGCGAGCGCCAATCACCTGCCCTGCCTCGTCCCGGCGGTTTTCCGCCGAAATCCGGCCCTTATGCGCCTCCACAATCTGCCGCGAGATGGAAAGCCCTAGCCCGGAATGGCTGCCAAACTGCTCGTTCTGCGGCCGCTCGGAATAAAACCGGTCGAAGATGGAATCGAGCTTGCCATCAGGGATGCCCGGCCCTTCATCCTCCACCGCCAGCTCGATCATTCCGCCGGTCTCGCGTCCGCGCAGGAATATCTTGCCGCCCTCAGGGCTGAAGGAGATCGCATTGCCGATGAGGTTGCGCAGCACCTGCACCAGGCGGGTTTCAGAGCCGCGCACCAGCAGCGGGGCGGTGGTGGCATCCAGCTCCATCAACGGGCTGCCCTCCTTGCGGGTGGCGTCATGAATTTCCGCCAGCGTGGCCAGCATCCGGGCCAGGTCCACAATCTCGTACCGGCTGCGGGAAAGCTCGGAATCAAGCCGCGAGCTGTCGGAGATATCGGTAATCAGCCTGTCCAGCCGCCCCACATCCTGGGTCACAATCGCCAGCAGGCGCGAAGCCCTGGCCGGGTCTTCCACCCGGCTCAGCGTCTCCACGGCGGAACGGATGGAGGAGAGCGGGTTCTTGATCTCATGCGCCACATCGGCGGCGAATTTCTCAATCGCATCCATCCGCGACCATAACGCCTGGGATGTGCCCTCCAGCGTGCGTGCCAGCGTGCCAATTTCGTCGTTGCGGGTGGTAATTGGCCTGGGCAGCGTCTGCGCCCCGGCGCGGCCTTCGCGCATCCGTTCCGCCGCCGCTGCCAGCCTTGAAAGCGGGCGGGCGATGGTGCGGGAAAGGTAGAAGGACACAATCACCGTCAACGCCAGCGCCAGCGCGAACAGGATCAGGATGGAAATCCGTACCGCCAGTACCGCCGCATCCACCTCCGAGGCTTCGCGTGTCAGCAGCACCGTACCCACTGTTTGCTGCCCATGCTCAACCGGCTCCGCCACGGTAATCAGCAGCACCCCCTCCTGGTCGCGGCGCACAAAAGGCGGCGCCTCCTGCGAGGATGTATCAGCGCCCGCGCCGGTCATCTGTAACACAGTGCGCGCATCCGGCTGCCAGCCCAGCGTGTCTGGCTGCTGCCCGGCGCCAGAGCCAATAATGCCGGTTTCATCCTCGCTGCCGGTCACCGAGCCAGAAAGATGGTCGTAGATGAACCCCACAACCCGCGAGAACACCCCAGGCGGCGGCGGCGGTGCCAACGGCTCCGTTACAATCCCCCCGCCAGCGCCCGGGTGCACCCGGGAATTCGCGATCAGCTCGCCATCCGGCCCGTAAATCAGCGCCTGGGCGTTGGGCGTCGGCTCGGTCAATGAATAGAGCAGCGGCTGGGCGAGGTCAGGGTTGATCGTCTGCTGGCCGTTATTGTCCTGCACCGCCGTTTCGGCAATGGCGCCGGCATAAATCCGCGCCTGTTCGCGCAGGGCCGAAACCTCAGCGGTCAGCAGCCCCTGCTGGTACTGGTCCAGATAGAGCAGCGCCGCGAAAATCAGCGCCAGCGGCAGCAAATTCACGAGCAAAATGTCGCGCAACAGGCGCGACATGCGGGATTTCTGGGCCAGTTTACGCGTCCTTGTAGCGGTAGCCGATGCCGTAGAGCGTCTCGATCTGGTCGAACTCGCCATCGACATTGCGGAATTTCTTGCGCAGCCGCTTTACATGGCTGTCAATGGTGCGGTCGTCCACATACACATTCTCACCATAGGCGGCGTCGATCAGCTGGTCGCGGCTCTTCACCATGCCGGGCCGCTGGGCCAGGGCCTTCACCAGCAGAAACTCTGTTACC
>JAKBCD010000298.1 GCA_021808205.1 Pseudomonadota bacterium
GGCGCGCGGCGTATCAACAAAGCGCCCGCGCAGGAAGTTTTTGTCCGCGAAACCGATCGCGTGCACCAGAAAGTCAATCTTGCCCCATTTTTGTTTGATGGCCTCGAACGTCGCGTCGATCGCGGCATCGTCGCCCACATCGCAGGGCAGAACAAACTCAGAGCCGATAGAAGCCGCCAGCGGCCGCACCCGCTTTTCCAGCGCCTCACCAAGATAGGTAAAAGCCATTTCACCGCCCTGCGCCGCAACCGCGCGGGCAATGGCCCAGGCTATGGAACGGTTATTTGCCACCCCCATAATCACGCCGCGCTTGCCTTGCATCAAGTTACCCTTGGGCAAGGCGGTCTCGGTCTCGGTCTCGGGCATGGGGGATATACTCCGGGCTACTGTCGTCTTTGAACTTGGGTGGTGGCATAGAGTATGGGGAGCAATCAAGGCTCGTAGCTACATACGGAGACGCAAAGCAGATGAGCGAGACCCCTTTCCGTCAATTTGGCGACTGGTTTGCTGAAGCTGGGCGCACGGAACCCAGCGATCCCAATGCCATGACTGTGGTGACAGTAGGCGAGGGCGAGCGTCCTTCCGCGCGTACCCTGCTGTTAAAAGGCTGGGACGAGCGCGGCTTCGTGTTCTATGGCAATCAAGGCTCGCGCAAGGCGCGGGAGATGGCGGGCAACCCCAACGTGGCGCTATTGTTCCACTGGAAAAGCCTGCAGCGGCAAATCCGCATCGAGGGGCAGGTCTCGCCCGTCGAGCCCGCTACGGCCGATGAATATTTCGCGACACGCCCGCGCATCTCGCAGCTTGGCGCCTGGGCTTCGGAGCAGTCCCGCCCCTTGGCATCGCGCGCCATCTTCGAGGAGCGGCTGCGCGAGGCCGAAACCCGCTTCTCTGGCCAGCCGGTGCCCCGGCCTGAATTCTGGTCCGGCTGGCGGTTAAAACCGGATTATTTCGAATTCTGGCAGGGTGTGGATTACCGCCTGCACGACCGGCGGATTTTCAAGCTGAACGGCGAAAACTGGGAAACGGGTTACCTCTACCCCTGACCCGCCAGCTCCAGCGCGCGCTTGTACACCTGCTTTTTGGGTAATCCGGTCGCTGCCGCCACGGCGGCGGCGGCATCCTTCACACTCATGCTTGCCAGCGCGATTCGGAGCGACTCGTCGAGCGATTCGGCGCCGGCCTCGCCGTCATCCGCCGGGCCGATCACCACCACAATCTCCCCCCGCGCCGCCGCTGCCGCGTAATGTGCCGCAAGCACGGCCAGCGTGCCGCGCCGCACTTCCTCGAAATGCTTGGTCAACTCCCGGCATACAGCCGCCGGGCGCGGGCCAAATGCCGATTCGGCATCCTGCAGGAATTCAGCCAGCCGGTGCGGCGCCTCATAGAAAATATGGGTGGCGTTCAGCCCGGCCAGTTCCGCGCCGCGCAGCTTTGCTAATGCGGCCCGCCTAGCGCCGGATTTCGGTGGCATAAACCCGGAAAACAAAAACGGTTGCGGCGGTAGGCCAGAGAGCGTGAGGGCCAACACCGCGGCATTTGCCCCCGGCACACCGGAGACACTCAATCCCGCCTCGATGGCCGCGCGCACCAGCCGGTAGCCGGGGTCCGAGACCAGCGGTGTGCCAGCGTCAGAGATCAGCGCAAACCGCTGCCCCTCACGCATTGCCTCAATCAGCCGGGGAAGTGCCGCTTCCTCGTTATGGTCATGCAGAGCGAAGCATTTTTGCGTAATGCCGTGGGCGCGCAGCAGCACGGCGCTTGTCCTGGTATCTTCGCACAAAATTACATTCACGCCAGATAACACCTCTCTTGCCCGGGCGGAGAGGTCTTGCATGTTGCCGATTGGCGTGGAAACCAGCACAAGAGCGGGCAGGGACTCCCGGATTTGTGTCCGGGGGGGCGCGTCCGTTGGAGGGTCTTGAATTGCGTCTCGTGCCGTATCTTCGTTCATCCGCGCTCCTTGGCGCCACGCTGGCGCTGGTAAGCTGCGCCGGTCAAGCCCCTCAAATTCCGGGCAGCTCCGGTCTGCCCATGCCGTTAACATCAGGCGCAGTACCTGCTTCCGGCGGGTTCGGCAAAACTGCCGGCAATGTGCTGCTGCTGGTGCCGCTTTCAGGCCCGCTCGCGCCCGTTGGCCAGGCGCTGGCCAACGCCGCGAAGCTGGCTCTCCCGCCCGGAAGCTCTCCCTCGCTCGACATCCGCGACACTGGCGGCACCCCGGCGGGGGCCGTCAGCGCAGCGCAGGCGGGTCTGGCCGCGGGAGATGGCATTATTCTTGGTCCGCTGACTGCGGGTGAAACCCAGGCGGTTGCCCCTGTTGCAAAGCAGGCGGGCGTGAATGTTCTGGCCTTCACCAACGACAGCGCGGTGTCCGCCCCAGGGGTATGGGCGCTGGGCATTACACCGGCCCAGCAGGTGGCGCGCGTGGCGCAGGCGGCGGCGGATGCGGGCCACACCCAGCTTGCCGGGCTGTTGCCTGGCACGGACTTCGGCCACAGCCTGGCGCAAGCCTTGCAGCAGGAGGCTGCCTCCCTCAGCGAGCCGCCACCACAGATCGTTTATTATGATCAGGATTTCTCCAGCGTGAACGATGCAGTGCGAGAAATCTCGGACTGGGACGGACGCGGTGCGGCACTCATGGCGCAGATTAAAGCTGCGAAAGATGACAACACCGAAGCAGGGCTTGAAAGAGCCCGCGAGTTGCGCCGCCAGCAGGTGGCGCCTCCCAGCTTCAATGCGTTATTTATTGGCGCGACGGATGGCAACACGCTGGCCGAGCTGGCCAACTTCTTGCCATACTACGATGTTTCGGCGCCGCAGGTGCAGTTGATGGGGCCAGCTTTATGGGCGCCGCTTGCCAGCGCAATGGCAAGCCAGCCGGCTTTGCTGGGTGCCATCTACGCGGCACCGGACCCAGCCGCGGCCACGTCCTTCGACGCCAAATACAGCGCCGCCTATGGCAGCATGCCACCGGGTATTGCGGATATCGCCTTCGATGCCGCGGCCTTGGCCAAACTCGCTTCGTCTTCCGGCGGCTACACCACCCAGGTTCTTACAGCACCTTCCGGCTTCACTGGCACGGACGGGCTTATTGTTCTGCAACCCGATGGAACAGTGAAGCGCGGCTTGGCGGTATTCTCGATTGCTCCCGGCCAGCCCAGTATTGCCTCTCCCGCGCCTACCAGCCTGAATCAGCCCTGAGGGCGCATGTCTGAGCAAGCCAACTGGGAAAGGGCTTGGCCCGCCGCATCGGCGCTGTTTCTGGCGTTGGCGGCGACGCCTGCCGTGGTTTTCGCCCTGCTGGTTCTGCACGGCGCGTTGCACCCAGCCATCGCGTTGCTGTCCTGGGCCGTTTGCAGCCTCGTGGCTATCGGCTTCGCCTTGCTGCTTGGGCGCGATATCGTGGTGATGACAAGGCTTGTCCGTTCGCTTCGCACTGCGCCGGATGCGCTGCCTGTTGAACGGCATTTGCTGGTGCCCGGCATGGGCGATCTGGGCGCGGAGGCGATGCGGCTTATTCACGCCGAGCGGCTGCTCCGCGGCCGCCATATCGCCAGCGCGGCGGAGGACAGAGCGCTGGTTGAGCGCCTGCCGGACCCGCTTTTAAAACTGGATGGTGATGGCCG
>JAKBCD010000299.1 GCA_021808205.1 Pseudomonadota bacterium
CTCAGGAAGCTTCCGGCCTTTCCAAGCGGGAATGGGTGGAGTTCCAGTCCGCCCTAGGCAGGGGCTAAGGCGCCGTCTTTCCAGCGTTGCAGGGTTACGAAGCTGGCGGTGTTCTGGCCGGTGGCGTCAAATTTGGCGCCAAAGCCGTTTAGCAGCGTGCCCTGCGGCAGGTTTAATTTCTGCATGCTGGCCAGCAGCGCAGCCGGGTTGCCGCCGGCGGTGTTCAACGTGTCGAACACCAGCTTGGCGCCCACATAGGCGGTGCAGGATTCGGCCGAGCGCGGCGGCACGGCGTAGCGGGCCTCGTAAGCCGCGGCCAGCTGCTGCGCCGGGCCGGGGAAAAACGGCGCGCCGATGACCCATGTGCCATCCAGCGCCTCGCCCAGGGCGATTTGCGTATCGCGCAGCCCATAGCCATCCCCGCAGCCGATTAACGCTGCGGGCCGCCAGCCCAACCCTTTCATGGCCTGGAACAGCGCCAGCGTGTCATCCGGCCCGGCGGCGTGCAGCAGTACATCCACCTTGGCCCGCATCATCCGCCCAGCCTGTTCGGAGAGGTCGATCGCATCTTCCGGGTAGCCCGCCGCCAGGGTGATGGGCAGCTTCGCCGCGTTCAATGCCGAAGTCACCGCCGCCGCGATAGCGCCCGCCGTGGCGCCGTTGTTGAACAGCAGCCCCAGAGTCCGCCCTTTGAACCGGGACTGGACGGTGCCCGCCGCGAGGTTTCCTACCATGGCCGTGGTGGGGCAGGTGCGCAACAGATATTTGAACCCGCGTGTTGTGATGCCATCGGCCGGGGCGGTGAGTTCCATGAAAGGCACCTGCGCCAGCTCCGCCGCGGCCGAGGCGGGGTAGGACAGCGCCGAGGCGCCGCTGCCAAACAGAATATTTACCTGCTGGTTCGAGATCAGCCCGTTCACCGCGCCGGGCGCGTCGGATTGTGTCGGCATGTCCGCCTGCGCCAGGAGAACCGGCTTGCCGGCAATGCCGCCCGTGGCATTCACCGCATCCATTGCGAGCTGAATGCCGCGCAGCGTTTCATCCCCTTCCAGCGCATAAATGCCGGTGAGCGGCAGGGCGGCGCCAAATTGCGGCGTGGGCGCAGCGGTGTTGCCCGCGCCGCTGGCGTTGGCGGCCAGGGCGGGCCTTACAAAACCGAGCGCGGCGGCGGCGCCCAGCAGCTTGCGGCGGGGAAGTGCGTGCATTGCACTCTCACTCGCACCCGGCCAGGGTTGACGCAAGCCGGAGGAGGGCGGCGATATGCACCCATGATCCTGCCTGAGACGATGCGCTACATCAGCGTTCCCCACCCCGGCGCGCCAGAGGCGATGGTGCTGGCCACAGGGCCTTTGCCGGTGCCGCAGGGTGATGAGCTGCTCATCCGCGTACAGGCGGCGGGGGTAAACCGGCCGGATGTGATGCAGCGCCAGGGGCTCTACCCGCCGCCGCCAGACGCCAGCCCCATTCTTGGCCTGGAAGTGGCGGGCGAGGTGGTGGCTTTGGGGCCGATGGCCAGCGGCTTCTACCCCGGCCACAAGGTAACGGCCCTTTGCAATGGCGGCGGCTATGCCGAGTATGTGGCGGTGCCGTGCGGGCAGTGCCTGCGCTGGCCGGATGGGTATGACGCGCTGAAGGCCGCCGCGCTGCCTGAGAATTTTTTCACAATCTGGGCCAATCTCTTTGAGATGGCGGCGTTGAAACCAGAGGAAAACCTGCTGGTGCATGGCGGCACCTCTGGCATTGGGCTCACCGCCATCCAGCTTGCCCGCGCGCAAGGCTCGGCTGTGTTCGCCACCGCCGGCACGGACGAAAAATGCGCGTTCATCGAATGCTACGGCGCCACCGCGATTAATTACAAAACCCAGGATTTTGAGCAGGTGGTGGCCGAGGCCACGGGCGGGCGCGGCGTGGATGTGGTGCTGGACATGGTGGGGGCCCCCTACGCGCAGCGCAATATCCAAAGCCTGGCGCCGCGCGGGCGGCTGGTGCAGGTGGCGTTCATGCAGGGCTCAAAGGCCGAGATCGACCTGCTGCCGGTCATGCAAAAGCGCCTTAACCTTACCGGCTCCACCATGCGCCCGCGCACGGCGGAGGAAAAAGCCGCCATCGCCGCCGCGCTGAAGCACAAGGTTTGGCCGCTGCTGGCGCAGGGCAAGGTAACGCCGGTGATCGACAAGGTGTTTGCCCTGGAGCGGGCAGCCGAAGCACACGCGCTGATGCAGGCCAGCACTCATATCGGCAAGATTTTGCTGCGCGTTGGTGGTTGAGTTTTCCGCCAAAGCCGATATGGCTCGCGCAGACAAACGGGACACCCATATGAAATCCAGCTTTCTGGCCGTGGCCTGCGGTCTGCTGCTTGCCGGTTGCGCCAGCCAGCCGCAAAGCCCCGCCGCCCAGGCCGACGCCGCCGCCTGCACCAGCGCCGCCGATGCCGGCTACCAGAACAGCACGCTGGACCAGCAGGCCCGCCCCCTGCAAAACGGCCTGATGTACGGTGGCCCCAACCAGGTTTTTGATGCCGAGCGCCTGGGGGCCATGAGCCAGCGCGACCAGGCGATTCAGAATTGTGAGGAATTTGGCAACCAGACCGGCACACCCAGCGTGAACGGGGTGCCGGTTGTGGCGCCGCATATCGTCAATTAAACGGAGTTTTTAATGAGCCGCATCATCCGCACCGAAACCAGCCCCGTCCTGTCGAAGGCTGTCGAGTATCACGGGTTCGTCTACACCATGGGGGTTGTGGCGCAGGATACGTCCGGTGACATCACCGCGCAGACCAAGGACGTGCTGAACCAGATTGATGCCTTGCTGGAAGCGCATGGCACGGACAATACCCGCCTGCTCCAGGCGCAAATCTGGCTGTCTGATATTTCATACCGGGAAGCGATGAATAAGGTCTGGACGGCCTGGCTGCCGGAGGGCATGGCGCCGGTGCGCGCCTGCGTGGAGGCGAAGCTGGCGGACCCGGCTTACCTTGTCGAAATTATGATCACCGCCTGCCGGTAATGCCCGGCGGCGTTTAGTTTCTGTTAAGTATTAAACGGTTAGGGAGCGTCTCACGCTCCCTTTTTTGCGACTCGCGATTCCACCGCCATGCCGTGGCGGGCGTAATTACGCTTTCGGCGTTTAGGAAAATTATCTTAAATGCCGGCGGCTGATGGCGTCATGATCAGAAAAATTCTGTATCTGTTGTAATTTTGTCGCAGTCACGCATTGCGTTGCCTGCAATCCACCCGTAACAAACGCACATGCTTGTTTCCTGCTTCCGTCAGCTCGGATGAGACAAAGAATGGCTTGGCGCAGCGCGTCGTCTTCTTTGTTTGGCAACGCGGCGCGCGCGTGGCTGGCAGGCATTTCAGCCGCGTTGGGGGTGGTTCTTTTCCCTACTTGCGCCCAGGCTACCGTTCATCACGCCAGCACGCATCGCCTGGTTGAGCATCACGATGTGCTGCATGTGGCGGCGCGGCATGAAAGCTTTGCGCACCACGCCTTGCCTGTGCACAGGCTGGCCTGGAACACACATCACTCCGCAGCCCGGCATTACACCCGCCTGGCGCGTTACACGCACGAGACACATTATGTGCATCTGGCGCGGTACACGCACGAGACGGACTCCACCCACTTG
>JAKBCD010000300.1 GCA_021808205.1 Pseudomonadota bacterium
CGGGCGCGGTAATCTGCGCATCAAAATGACCGACACCGAAGCCTTCAACGTGGGCGAGAACATCGCCGTCTCCCCCGGTAAGGTCGTCTATCAGAATGAGCTGATGCAGCTCATCCAGTACAGCCCCACCACGGAGCAGGCGCTGGCCCGCCCGCTTCTCATCCTGCCGCCCTGGATCAATAAATTCTACATCCTCGACCTTCGCCCCAAGAACTCGCTGGTGCGCTGGCTCGTCTCCCAGGGCCATACCGTGTTCATGGTCAGCTGGGTGAACCCGGACGAGCATCTGGCCGACAAGAATTTCGACGATTACATGACCGAGGGCGTGCTGGCCGCGCTGGACGCGATCGGGAAAATCACCAGGCAGCATCAGGTCAACGCCATCGGCTATTGCCTGGGCGGCACGCTGCTGGCCGCAACGCTGGGCTACATGGCCGCCAAGGGTGATGAGCGCATTGCCTCCGCCACCTTCTTCGTGACACTGACCGATTTCGCCGACGCCGGAGAGCTTGGCATCTTCATCGACGAAGAGCAGCTATCCTCCCTTGAGGAAAAGATGAGCCGGCGCGGCTATCTGGAAGGCGGTGAGATGGCGGCCACCTTCAACATGCTCCGCGCGAACGACCTCATCTGGAGTTTCGTGGTAAGCAACTACCTGCTCGGGCAGGAACCGTTTCCCTTCGATCTGCTCTACTGGAACTGCGATTCCACCCGGATGCCGGCGGCGATGCACTCCTTCTACCTCCGCAACATGTACCAGAAGAACCTGCTGGCCCGGCCGGGGGGCATTTCCATGAAGGGCGTGCCGGTGGATCTCTCCAGGATCAAAGTGCCCTGCTATTTCCTCTCCTGCCGGGAGGACCACATCGCCCCCTGGGCCAGCACTTATAAGGGGGCGCGCAATTTTGGCGGCAAAGTGCGTTTCGTGCTGGCGGCCTCGGGTCATATCGCGGGTGTGGTCAACCCGCCGGAGGGCGGTAAATACAACCATTTCATCAACCCGGACATGCCGGAAAACCCCGATACATGGTTCGCCAGCGCCACGGAGATCAGCGGCTCCTGGTGGCCGGACTGGCACCGTTGGGCCACGGCACAAAATGCCGAGAAGGTTCCGGCCCGGGAACCCGGCAAGGCGCGGGGTTTCAAAGCCATCGAGGATGCGCCGGGAGCGTACGTGAAGGTGAAAAGCTGAGGGCGGCAGATTTGCCCGCCCGCCCGTAACCGTCTAACGGAACGCCCATGCGGGTCCTCCAGATCATGGCCGGGAACAAGAACGGCGGTGCCGAGCTTTATTCCACGGATATCATGCTCTCTTTGCATGAGGCCGGGCTGGCGCAGCGCATCGTCATGCGCCCCACCGCCCCGCGCTTCGCGGAGCTGCAACAAGCCGGGCTCGCCATGGCGCCTTCGGTGCTGGCCAACTCGCTCCGCCCGCTGCAACGCTGGCGGCTCAACGCCCTCATCCGTGAGTATAAGCCCGATATCATCCATTGCTGGATGCGCCGGGCCGTCAGCCTCGTGCCCAAAGGCGCCGCCCCGGCCATCATCGGCTGGTATGGGGATTACGAGGAGCAGCAAAAACATTTCTCCGCCTGCACGCATTTCATCGGCGTCACGCAAGACCTCGCGCGCCACGCCCATGACAGCGGCGCCAAGCCCGGCACGGCGTTTTACGTGCCCACCTTCCCATCAGTCGAAGATGCCGCCCCCATTGCCCGCGCCGCCCTCAGCACGCCGGAAGACGCGAAAACCCTGCTCATCCTCTCGCGCCTGCATAAGGTGAAGGGTATCGACACCGCCTTGCACGCCCTGGCCCAATTGCCAGACTGCCATCTCTGGATCGCCGGCTCCGGCCCAGAGGAAGCCGCGCTGAAAACCCTGGCGAATGAGCTGGGGGTCGCGGCGCGGGCGCATTTCCTCGGCTGGCGGAACGACCGCGGCGCCCTGCTGCGCGCGGCGGATATCTGCCTGCTGCCCTCACGCTACGAGCCCTTCGGCACCGTGATCCTGGATGCCTGGTCCACCGCCACGCCTTTCATTGCCTGCGAGTCAGACGGCCCCCGTGCCACCATCCGCGATGGCGAGAACGGCATGCTGGCGCCGGCCGACAACCCGCCCGCCCTCGCCGCCGCCATCCGCGCGGTGCTGGACAACCCGGATTTACGCCACCGCATCGCCCAGACCGGCCATGCGGAGTATCTCGCGCACTTCACCCGCGCGGCGGTCACGCGCAAAATGCTCGAAACCTACCAAACCATTCTGGACCAGACGGGGCGTAGCTAGCCTGGGCGCTCCGCGTTTTTCGGCAGCGTCACCACAAACAGCATCGGCACCCAAAGAATATACCACATCACGGACGGGCCTTTGATGATCTGAACCAGATCGGTAAGGCCGACAATCAGCGGCACCAACCCCACAGAAAGCCACAGCCGCCGCGAGAACCCCTGTGTCACCGCCAGCAAATGTCGGCCCAGCAGCAGCACGGTGGCCGCAAACAAACCCAGCCCGATCACGCCGCTATAGTACAAAATCGAAAGATACAGGCTGTGCGGCACCGGATAAGGCGGGCAATACGCATTGTCCATGTGCGGCAGTGTCGCGGAGGGGCCGTAACCGGCAATGGGATGCACACGGATCGCCTTCCACGCCGCCTGCCATAACTGCACATGGCAATCATCCCCGCGCGACGCAAGATTGTTCCATAGCGCGGGTGCCAATGTTTGCCCGAAATGCCAAAACACCCAGCCTCCGGCGGCAACACATGCAAACACCAGCCCGGCAACAAACGGACGTTTGCCAAACACAAGCACCACCGCCACCACGCAGGCGGCCAGCAGGGCGCTGCGGCTATAACACAAAGCCAGAAACGCCAGCATGGGCAGGCAAGCAATCATCACCGGCAGACGCTGCCGCGCATCGGAACGGATCCGGTTCAATGCCAGCAGCAGACAGATATCCATGATCGCAGCGCCCATGACGGGATTGCCCGTTAACCCCCAGCCCCAAAGCCGGGCCGTGGCATCACCTTTGACAAGAAACAGCCCCACGCTGATCAACGCATTGATCCCGCCGCCATAAATCAGCGCCAGCATCACCCTGTCCCGGGTCCTGGGTTCCGTTTCGGCGGCGCTTACAAAATTCAGCACCAGGATCAACGTCCATAGCGCATTCACGGCCCAATAGAGCGCGCTTTTGCCATGCACATTGAATTCATGGTCCCAGGCGATGCTCAGCGTCGCCCAGCCCCACAGGCAAAGCATCGCCATCAGGGCCGGGTTTTTCCAATCCGGCCGCCAGCCGCGCCGCAGCGTCAGCAAAACCGACGGAATCGCGGTGAGATAAAACATCAACGCCCACGATGGCGTGCTGGGCGTTACGAACCCCGCAAATAGCGGAATCAAAACGGCCCACTGGCTTAGGGGAATCTGCTTAAGCCGGGAGGCTTTTGAAGCAACAACTGCTGGAATCGGCACGGACATGGCCTCGCCAATACCCCCTGAAACCATCTCAAGACAACTCAAGGGGTAAGATTACGAACAGGCCACAATGCCCGCGGCCTCAATATTTCCGGCCGTAGCGTGGAATCGGCCATGTCTTGAGCAACACCAAGCCAGGTGGCCCG
>JAKBCD010000301.1 GCA_021808205.1 Pseudomonadota bacterium
GGCGATCTCCGGCGGCAACGAGACTGAAATTTCAGCCGCCCGGAACTTCGTACCCTCATCCTCGATGGCGCGCAGAATGTGTAGCGCTGCATTTTCCGGGCTGCGTACATGGCCCATGCCGCCGCAATGCGGGCAGGTGATCAGCGAGGCTTCGGCCAGAGACGGGCGCAGCCGCTGACGGGACATTTCCATCAGCCCGAAATGGCTGATGGAGCCCACCTGGATGCGCGCGCGGTCGTGCTTCAGCGCGTCCTTCAGCTTTCGTTCGACAGCCGCATTGTTCCGGCGGCTTTCCATGTCGATGAAATCGATCACGATCAGCCCGGCCAGATCGCGCATGCGCAGCTGCTTGGCCACTTCCTCGGCGGCTTCCAGGTTGGTGCGCAGGGCCGTGTCCTCGACCGAGCGCTCGCGGGTGGAGCGGCCGGAGTTTACATCGACAGCGACCAGCGCTTCGGTCTGGTTGATGACGATATAGCCGCCGGAGCGCAGCTGCACCACGGGGTTCAGCATCGCGTCCAGTTGGGCTTCAACCTGATATTTGGCAAAAAGCGGCTGGCCATCGGTCCAGAGCTGCACCTTGCGGGCATTGGCGGGCATCAGCATACGCATGAAATCCCGCGCCGCCTTGTGGCCCTCCTCGCCATCCACCAGGATATCTTCGACATCCTTGGTATA
The DNA here is from genome assembly GCA_021808205.1 of Pseudomonadota bacterium. Next base: position 679 of record JAKBCD010000301.1, read on the forward strand.
AACATCGCGAATGGCGCGCTTGATGAGGCTGGCTTCCTCGTAGATCAGCGAGGGTGCCGAGGATTCCAGCGTCTTGTCGCGGATGTCGTCCCATAGACGCAGCAGATATTCACAGTCGCGTTTGATCTCGGGCTTCGGCCGGTTGGCGCCGGCGGTGCGCACGATCATGCCCATACCGGGTGGGATATCCAGCTCCGCCATCGTCTCTTTCAGGCGGCGGCGGTCGGTCTGCGAGGTGATCTTGCGCGAAACGCCCCCGCCTGTGGGCGAATTGGGCATCAGCACAGAAAACCGCCCGGCCAGCGAGAGGTAAGTGGTGAGGGCCGCGCCCTTATTGCCACGCTCTTCCTTCACTACCTGCACCAGCATGATCTGGCGGCGGTGGATCACGTCCTGGATCTTGTAATTGCGCAGGAAACGCTGGCGCAGGCGGCGCTCGCGGGCTTCGGCGGCATCGTCGCCATCGCCGCCCACCTGCTCCGGTGGTTCAAAAGCCATCTCCGTCTCGATCGTCTCGACCGTCTCGTCGCTCGGCACGCTGTCCACGCGGTCTTCGGGGTCACTCTCCCCGGCTTCGGCGGGAGTTTCGGCGATCGTTGAGGGTTCGGCCATCTCGTCACCGGGCGGGGGTGCCGCGACGATTTCGATGGGCTTGATCTCAAGCGGCTGGGCGGCTACCGGCGCCGCCGGAGCTTCTATCTCGTCCTCGACCAGGCCCTCGGCGTCGGCGTGGTTCGCCTCAGCTTCCGCCTCGGCGGCGGCTTCGGCCTGCATATCAAGCAGCTTCTGCCGGTCGGCGACGGGGATCTGATAATAATCCGGGTGGATTTCGCCGAACGCCAGAAACCCATGGCGGTTGCCACCATATTCGACGAAGGCGGCCTGCAGGCTGGGTTCAACCCGGATAACCTTGGCTAGGTAGATATTACCTTTGATCTGCTTGCGGGTGACGGTCTCGACGTCGAAATCTTCAAGGCGATTACCATCCAGAACCACCACGCGGGTTTCTTCCGCGTGGCTGGCGTCGATCAGCATTTTCTTTGACATTAAGGATAAAACTCCGGCGCGCGCCGGGCAAGGCGGCCATTATGGGGCAGCCCTGCGCCATGGGCGCGAAAAAGGGATGAAAAAAAGTGGAAGCAGAGCCGGACCGGGCTTGAACCTTGATAGAACGAGGCGTTTGGGCAGGCAGAGCGGTCATCGGTTCCATTGAACTTGCCGGGGCTTGCGGCCACAGCCATACGGTATTCTTTCTGTTTTGGACGCTGCGTTTACGGCCGGCGGGTCAAGGCCGGGCACCGCGCTGCGCGCATCCTGAGGTCGTAATTGACGCAAAAACCTCGCTTCCGCAAGGGGGTTGTGGGAAGGCTCGGTTTCCGGCCAAAACAGATTTGGCAGAGGCGGCTTTCAGGGGTGGTGGGCAAAATGGCGTGGAAATACCGTTTCGTGATCGCTGCCTGTGCTCGTTGGGAGGCCCCCTATGCTGTAGAATGGCTGGCCTATCACCGGGCCATCGGCTTCGAGCACGTCTTTCTTTATTGCAACGATGACGACCCGGCAGAACTCTACGAGACGGTTCTGCCCTTCACCCAGGGGCCGGACCCGTTCGTAACCTTCCGGTTTTTCCCCGAGCAGGGGATGCAGCGGAAGATGATGCTGCATTTTTGCGCCCATAACGGGAACGATTCGGAGTGGGTGAGCTTCCTCGACCTTGATGAGTTTCTGCGCCTACCACCGGGCCAGACGCTGCCGGACTATATGCGCGCCTTCGAGGATAAGACCGACTGCCTGATGTTCAACTGGGTGTATTGTGGCCCGAACGGCCACACCACGCCGCCGAAAAGCGTGTTGAAAGACCTGACCCGGCGTCAGAACAGCATCCACCCTTTTACGAAAATGGTTTTCCGGTCCTGGATACTCGGCTTGCCGGAATTGTTCAGAAACGCGCCTGATTGCAGCTTTATCCACCGGCTGCACCAATATGTCGATGCCGATATCCGCCCAATGAATGTGCTGGGCGAGGACATGACGGATTACTACGACGATACCCATTTCGCCGAACTCGCCGATGGCTGGGCGCGCGGAAAGCAGCCGCTGAACCGGATATTCGAATCCGGCGCGTTCATTCATCATTTCGCCTTCCGCACGGAAAGCGCCTTTACAGACCGCGTGGCGCGCGGCCTGAGCGGAGATTTTCACGGCCAGGGCCATTGGGGTCGGGTCGCGGCAAATGAAGAGCTGCGCCTTGGCTTCACCAATTCCATTAACGCCGTGGAAGATCTGACCCTCGCCAAGGCATGGGAGCAGATGATCTCGGCTGCCGCGCGGCATGCCATGACGCCGGTGTCCGATCCGCCACTGCCGCTTACTCCATTCGCTAAAGCTGCCCCGCCGGCACGCGGCTATGCGGCGATTGTACTGGTTGTAAAAAACGAAGCGGCGGACATTCTCGCCTGGCTGGCCTGGCATAGGCATTTAGGCTTTGACGCGGCGATTGTGTACGATGATTGCTCGACCGACGGCACCTGGGAGAAACTGCAAGAGGCAGCCAATATCTGGGATATCCGGCTGAGCCGCACAATCGGCCCCCAGGACGTGCATTACGAGATACGCCAGACCAAATCTTACCAGCATGCCCTTTCGGCATATTGCGGTGTGTTTGAGTGGCTCGGCTTTCTGGATGCGGACGAGTTCCTGCAATTGTCCAGGCATGGCAGCATTCGAGAGTTTCTGGCTGCGTTTGCAGATGCGGATGAGGTGGGCGTAAACTGGTGCAACTATGGCAGTTCAGGCCATGTACTGAAACCAGACTTACCGGCGCCGCTGGCTTATCGGTGGCATAGTTCAATTCATGCACCGGTCAATCGGCATGTGAAAAGCTTTGTCCGCCCTGAAAAGGTTGGGCCGCGCTGGTTGAACGTGCATTGTTTCGATGTCCTGCC
>JAKBCD010000302.1 GCA_021808205.1 Pseudomonadota bacterium
GCAAAGCCGCCGGGCCGCCGCGCAGAAAAAAGCGCAGCTTGTCCATGCCCAGCTGGCTGAATTTCACCTCCGGGTTCAGCGTGGTAAGCACCAGCCGCAGCACCGCCACCGCGCCATTGGCGAGGTTGTTCACCGGCGCGGTGAAAGGCAGGCCAGTAAGGCGTGCGGATTCCAGCTTTATGGGCCAGAGGGTGAGCGGGCTGGTGGTGCGGTAACGGCAACTTTGCCCGCGCACGGCCTCTGTCTCCACCTCGAAACCCGGTGGAATATCCACCTGCGCGGCGAGGTCCGGCTTGGCCGTAAACTGGGTGACGGCGCAGGAGGGAAATGGCGCCAGATAATGTGGGTAGAGAATCTCCAGCAGCGTATCGGTGAGCTCCGGAAACTCATCATCCAGCCGCGCCTGGGCGCGAGCGGAGAGAAACGCCACGCCATCCAGCAGCCGCGCCACATGCGGGTCGTCCACCGCATCCGGGCTCATCCGCAGCCGCCCCGCGATCTTGGGGTGGGCCTGGGCAAACTCCGCCGCAAGTTGGCGGATGGCGGTAAGTTCCTGGTTGAAATAGGGCAGCAGGGAATCAGCCAATCTCGCCTCCGGCAACCGCGATGTCGGTGGTGGCAGCGTTCACCAATGTCTCAAAGCTGATCGGCTCCGGTGCTGGGTCCGCATGCAAAAGCGCGTCGATGCGGAAATGCAGCGTGGTGCTGGCGTCTTCCTTGGCGGGCACCAGCTTCACCGCCACTTGCACCAAGCGCGGCTCAAACTGGCGGATGCTGCGTTCAATTTCCCGGCGCAGCAGCTCCCGCGCGCCATCCTCCTGCATCGCCCCGGCCGTGAAATCCGGCAGGCCGAAGGTGAAGGAGGAATTGGCCAGTTCCGTAAGGCCCGCGGGCACGGATTCCAGGCGGCGGCGGCCGTTCAACAGCGCCTCCAGATCCCGCCGCACGGCGCGGCGCAGCACGCTCAGCGCCTCGGTGGCCGAAAGCGGACGGTCACGCTCCATCTCAGGCGTGTCATCCAGCAAACGGTCCAGCACGGAAAGCTTCACCCGCGCGCCGGAATCGCGCATCCGGTCGATGAAGAGATTGGCGTTGGCGCCGCGGCTCAGCGTGTCGTCGTTCATGCTTCGAGCTGGAAGCTTATGGCGTTGAGTTGCATGATGGAGAGATCCTCCTCCCCCGCCAGGAACACGCGCTGGCCGATGCCACGCACCGGGCCCTCGCCCTCGCTCCAGCTTGTCGCGCGGCCAAGGCGGTGGGCATCGTCGGTTTCCTCGGCGGTGAAATAGAGGACGGGGATATACACATCACCGTCCGGCCCGGCCTTCACGCTCATCGAGCAACGGCGCCAGGCGAGGTCGCGCGGGCGCTTGGGGGGATGGAATTCCATGCTCTCGATGCGCGACACCGGAATCCAGAAATATTTGCCGGTGGTGGTCAGCGTTTCGATGTAGCCGGGAATGAGATCATCCGCGTCGCGGAAATCATCGAAGGGCTGGCCGTTGACGGTGCCGGACACGCGTGGGCGCAGCGCCTCGGCCTGCGCGGCGGCACTGGCGGCTTCCGCCATATCCCCCGCGCGCAGCGCCACCAATGCCTTCAGGGAAGCCTGGCCGGTGGGTTCCAGATCGTCCAGCACTTCCGGCACCCTGCCATCGCGGTAGAGCTGGCGCCGCGCAGTTTCGGCGCGCAACAGCTGGCGGAATTCCGAGACGACCACAGCCACCGATGGGTCGAGCTGGCCAGCGGCATCCAGAATCACATCCGCGCGTTCCAGATTGCCGGAGAACAGCAACAGCTCGGCCAGCAGCACGCGGCAGCCGAGGTCGGTCGGGGCCTTCTTCACCGCCGCAGTGGCGGCGGCCAGGGCATCGGCCAGGCGGCCGACACGGAACAGATCGGCGGCCTGAAGTTCGGTCTCTACCATGTGCGTAAATCCATTTCAGAAGTTGCTTTCAGTCATTGCTGGCCGGGGGACGCCAGCTCGGTCATCAGCCGGAACGAGACGGCGACATCGTCCAGCTGAAAATGCGGCTGCAGATGGATGGCGCAGGTGAATACGCCGGGTTTGCCGGGTACTTCCTCCACCTGCACGCTGGCATCGCGCAGCGGGTAGCGGGCCATGGTATCGAGCCCGGCGGAGGTGTTGGCGTTGGTGTAGCGCATCAGCCAGTCATGCAGGCGGCGCTGCACTTCCGGCGCGGTCTTGAAGGCACCGGTCATGTCCCGTCCCATGATCTTCACATAATGGGCGAAACGGGAGACGCAGATGACGCTGTTGAACTGCGCCGAAAGCCGGGCATTGGCAGCGGCGGAAGCGCCGTTGGGGCCGGCATAATGGGTGGTTGGGGTTTGCAGGCTGCGCGCAGCGCCGATCAGCGCCTCCCCGCCATAAGGCAGGGCGCAAATGGGCAGCAACCCGGCGGCGACCAGGGCGCGCTCCTGCCGGTCAGTCAGCATCACATCCGGCGCCGGGCGCCCAAAGCCATCCGCGGGGTCAGTGGAGAACCACGGCTCTGGCAGATCCTCGATCACGCCGCCGCCCAACCGGTCGATATCATAGCCGCGAATATCGGCGGGCCAGGAATAGGTCTCGAAAGCACGCAGCACACAGGCGGCGACGAGATAGCCCGCCGTACTGGTCACACGCCCGGTGCCGTCCCGCATCCGCTCCTGATAGCGGAAGCCACGATGGCGAGAGAGATTTTCCTCCCAGGGCAGACGCATCAGCAAACGCGGCAGCGTGACAGCGAGGAAACGGGAATCCTCCAGCGTGCCCAGGCGCTTCCAGCGCTGATACTCCGCCGCCGCCATGCTGGAGGCAGGGTCTGCGACGCCGCTGAGTTCTGAGAATTCATCCACGCCGAACAAAGCGGGGGCGGCGCCGATAACCAGCGGCGCGAAGGCGGCGGCGGCCACGGCGGCCAGGGAGGAGAGCGCGGTCACGTCATCGGTGGTGGCACCGGGGCCAGGGCGGTGGCGCACCTCGTAATCCGCCACCAACAAGCCGTATGGCTCGCCGCCGGCGATGCCGAATTCATCCTCGTAAATGCGGCGGAACAGCTGGCTCTGGTCGAACTCGGCGGCGCGTTCGAGGTCACGGCAGATTTCGGCCCAGGAGGCGGAGAGTACGCGCAGCTTCACCCGGCCCGAGAGCGGCAGACGCGAAGCCAGCCAAGCGAGGCCGCGCCAGCTTCCCTCCAGCCGGCGCAGGCGTGGATGGTGCAGAATTTCGTCGAGCTGGCGGGCGATCATCGCGTCCAGCCGGGCGATGTCATGATCCAGCCGGGCGGCGAGGGCGGCGCGATCGTGGATCAGGGCTTTGGCATCGGCACCAAACCAGGTGGTGAGGGTGGAGCTTTGGCCCGACAGCATCTCCGCGAGGCGTGTGGCGGCCTGCGCATGGGCGGCACCAAAAAACGCCCCGGCCAGCACGGCATCGCGCAGGGGCGGCGGTGCTGGTTCCGGAACCGGCTCGGGCGCCACAGCCTGAGGCGCGGGTTCTGGCTGTGGCTCAGGCGCAGGAGACTGCGGGAGAACCCGGCTGGGCCTCCAGACGATGGTCGCGTCCGGATCTTCCTCTTCTCCCGCCATGAAGTCTCCTCAGCC
>JAKBCD010000303.1 GCA_021808205.1 Pseudomonadota bacterium
GCCGGGCTGGGCGCGCGTGATTCGCTGCGGCTGGAGGCCGGGCTCTGCCTCTATGGCAATGACATTGATGAGACCACCAACCCCGTGGCCGCCGGGCTGGGCTTCGCGCTTTCCAAAAAGCGCCTGGCCGAGGGGCATTTTCTGGGCGCGGCGGCGGTGCAAAAGGCGCTGGCTGAAGGCGCGGCGGAAAATTTGGTGGGCATTAAGCTGGAAGGCCGGGCGCCCGCCCGCGCCGGGGCAGAGATAAGGCTGCCGGGGGGCGAAGCGGTTGGCCGCGTCACCTCCGGCGTGTTTTCCCCCACGCTGAATGCGCCCATCGCGCTGGGCTATGTCCGCGGCGATTGCGCCAAGCCAGGCACCACGCTCGAATTGATTGTGCGTGACAAACCGCTTTCCGGGCAGGTTACGCCTCTGCCCTTCGTTCCCCATAATTATGTCCGCTGAAAGGAAGCCTCTCATGTCGCAGATTTTTTATTCCAAGGATCATGAATGGGTTGCCGTGGGGGCGGACGGGCTGGCCACCATCGGCATTACCGACCACGCGCAAGCCGCGCTAGGGGATATTGTGTTTGTGGAGCTGCCGGAGCCGGGCCGCAACGTGGCCAAGGGGGAGCCTTGCGCGGTGGTGGAGAGTGTGAAGGCGGCGTCTGACGTGTATGCCCCTCTCTCCGGTACGGTGGCGGAGGTGAACCAGGCGATTGTGGACGAGCCCGCCAAGGTGAATGCCGAGGCCGAAGCGGATGGTTGGTTTTTCAAGCTGCGCCTGGAAGATCCGGGCTCGCTCACCGAGTTGATGGACCGCGCGGGTTATGACGAATTTTTAGGAACACTCGCGTGAACGCACTGACGGAACTGGCCGCACTTGAGCGGCCGGACAGTTTCGTCGCCCGCCATATCGGGCCGGACGAGGCGCAGATCGAGGCGATGCTGAAGGTGGTTGGCGCGCCGAGCCTGGAGGGGCTGATTGCCGAGACCATCCCCGAGAGCATCCGCACCAACGCGACCCTGGCCTTGCCGGAGGCGGAGGACGAAGCGGCCGTGCTGGACCGGCTGCGGGGCTTGGCAGCCCGCAATGTGGTGAAAAAATCGCTCATCGGGCTGGGCTATCATGGCACCGTCACCCCGCCGGTGATTCAGCGTAATGTGTTAGAAAATCCGGGCTGGTACACGGCCTATACGCCTTATCAGGCGGAAATTTCCCAAGGGCGGCTGGAAGCCATTTTGAACTTCCAGACCATGGTCGCCTCGCTCACTGGCATGGAAATCGCCAATGCCTCGCTGCTGGATGAAGCGACGGCGGCGGCGGAAGGTGTCGCCATGGCCTTTGCCATGCACAAGGCGGGCAGCAAGGTGATTGCCATTGCCAGGGACGTGCATCCGCAGACCCGCGCGGTGATTGCCACCCGCGCCTGGCCGCATGGCTGGGAGATTGTTGACGTGACGCCCGGTGATGCGGCGGGCATCGGGGCCGCCAAACCCTTTGCGCTGGTGTTGAATTATCCGGGTTCCACCGGCGAAGTACGGAACCTCACCGCCGAGATCGAAGCCGCCAGGGCGGCCGGGGCGATGATCATTGTCTGTGCGGACCTTCTGGCATTAACACTGTTAACCCCGCCGGGTGAAATGGGCGCTGATATTGCCGTGGGATCCGCCCAGCGCTTTGGCGTGCCGATGGGCTTTGGCGGCCCGCACGCCGGGTTCTTCGCCACGCGCGATGCCTTCAAGCGTGCGATGCCGGGACGGCTGGTGGGGGTTTCGGTTGATGCGGCGGGGCGGCCGGCCATGCGTTTGGCGTTGCAGACGCGCGAGCAGCATATCCGCCGCGAGAAAGCCACCAGCAATATCTGCACCGCGCAGGTGCTGCTGGCGGTGATGGCCGGGTTCTATGCCGCTTGGCATGGGCCGGAGGGTCTGAAGACCATCGCCCGCCGCGTGAATCTCCAGGCCAGGCTGCTGGCCGAGGCGGCTGCCAAGGCCGGGTTCAGCCTGCGCCACGATGCGTTTTTCGACACGCTGGCCATTGAGGCCGGAGGGAAGGCGGATGAGCTGATGCAGGCCGCCGAGGAGGCCGGGTTCAATCTGCGCCGGATTGATGAAACCGGCATCGGCATCGCGCTGGATGAGACAGTCACACGTGCTGAGTTGGAAACCCTGGCCGGGCTGTTCGGGGAGAAGCTTGCCGAGGCGCGACTTTCCATCCCCGAAAAACTGGCCCGCCAGAGCGGATTCTGCACAGAGGAAGTATTCAGCGCCCATCACTCCGAGCATCTCATGCTGCGCTATCTCAAGCGGCTGGAGGATAAGGATGTGGCGCTAAACCGCTCCATGATTCCGCTCGGCTCCTGCACCATGAAGCTGAACGCCGCGGTGGAGATGGCGGCGATCACCTGGCCGGAATTCGCCAGCATCCATCCCTTCGCGCCGCCAGCGCAGACGGAAGGGTTCAAGGCGCTGATCGACGAGCTGGCTTCGTTGCTGTGCGAGGTGACGGGTTTTGCGGCGGTGTCCTTGCAGCCTAACTCCGGCGCGCAGGGCGAATATGCCGGGTTGCTGGCGATCCGCGCCTACCATGAAGCGCGGGGCGAGGGGGCGCGGAATATCTGCCTTATCCCGGCTTCCGCCCACGGCACCAACCCGGCCTCCGCCGCCATGGCGGGTTATAAGGTTGTGGTGGTGGCCTGCGACAAGAACGGCAATGTGGACGTGTCCGATTTGCACAAAAAGGTGGAGGAGCATGGCGAGCGCCTGGCCGCGCTGATGATCACCTATCCCAGCACCCATGGCGTGTATGAAACCGCGATCCGCGACATCTGCCAGGCCGTGCACGCGGCGGGCGGGCAGGTTTACATGGACGGCGCCAACATGAACGCCCAGGTGGGGCTGACCAGCCCGGCCAATATCGGCGCGGATGTTTGCCATTTGAACCTGCATAAGACCTTCTGCATTCCGCACGGCGGTGGCGGGCCAGGCGTGGGGCCCATCGGCGTGGCAGCACATCTGGCGCCGCATCTGCCCACCCACCCCTTACGCGCGGATGCCGGGCCTGCCACGGGCTTCGGCCCGGTTTCGGCGGCGCCGTTCGGTTCTGCGCTGATCCTGCCGATTCCCTACGCTTATATAAGGTTGATGGGCCCGGCGGGCATCACCCGCGCCACCAAGGCGGCGATTCTAAACGCCAACTACATCGCTAAACGGCTGGAGGGGGCTTATCCCATCCTGTACCGGGGCGAGCAGGGGCGGGTGGCGCATGAATGCATCGTCGATTGCCGGGGCTTTGCCGCCGATTCCGGCGTGCAGGTGGAGGATATCGCCAAGCGCCTGGCCGATTACGGCTTTCATGCGCCCACGATGTCCTGGCCGGTGGCGGGCACGCTGATGATCGAGCCGACCGAGAGCGAGGACAAGGGTGAGCTGGACCGCTTCTGCGACGCTATGCTGAGCATTGCGGCGGAAATTGCGCTGGTGGCCTCAGGCGCCTTGCCTAAGGATGACAACCCGCTGAAGAACGCCCCGCACACCGCAGCCGAGGTGATGGCGCAGGTTTGGGCGCACGCTTATTCCCGGCAGGTGGCGGCGTTTCCGCTGCCTTATGTAGAGGTGCAGAAGTAC
>JAKBCD010000304.1 GCA_021808205.1 Pseudomonadota bacterium
CTGGATGCCTTTTACCGCAAACCAGCAGTTTTTGGAGCAGCCGCGTCTTATAGCACGGGCGGAAGGTGTCTATTATTATAATACGCGGGGCGAGAAGCTGCTGGATGGGTCGTCCGGGCTTTACTGCATTCCGCTTGGCCATGGCCGCCGCGAAATACGCGAAGCCGTGGCAAAGCAGATGGAGGAGCTAGATTATGCGCCGCCATTTCAATATGGCGTGCCAGTGGCGTTCCGGCTCGCAACCGAGGTGGCGCAGATGCTGCCCGCGGGCCTCAACCGTGTATTTTTCTCTTGTTCAGGGTCGGAGGCCGCCGAAACCGCTTTGAAGATGGCGATCCAGTATCATCGCGCCCGGGGCGAGGGGCAGCGCACGCGCTTCATCGGCCGAGAGCGGGGTTATCATGGGGTCAACTTTGGCGGCTGGTCGGTTGGCGGCATGGTGGCGAACCGCCGGGCCTTTGGCGTGGGACTGCCGGGCGTGTCGCACCTGCGCCATACGCATATTAAAGAGAATAACTTCCAGATGGGCGAGGGCGAGCACGGCGCCGACCTCGCGGATGATCTGGAGCGGTTCGTGAACCTGCATGGTGCCGATACAATTGCTGCCTGCATTGTGGAGCCGATAGCCGGTTCGACCGGGATTCTGGTGCCGCCGAAGGGGTATCTGAAGCGCCTGCGCGAGATCTGCACCAAACACGGTATATTGCTGATTTTTGATGAGGTGATCACCGGGTTTGGCCGCACGGGCGAGGCTTTTGCCGCGCAAACCTTTGGTGTGACGCCTGATATTGTAACCATGGCCAAGGCGATAACCAACGGCTCCATTCCGATGGCGGCGGTGGCGGTGAAGGAAGAGATCCAGCAGGCTATTCTGGAGACCGCACCGCCCAATAGCATCGAGTTTGCCCATGGTTACACATACTCGGCGCATCCGGCGGCCTGCGCGGCGGGTTTGGCAACGCTGAAAATTTACCGTGAAGAGGACACATTCAACCGCGTGAAGGCGCTGGCTCCGGCGTTTCTTGAGCAAGTCGGCAGCTTTAAGGGGATGCCGGATGTTATCGACACGCGCGGTTTTGGGCTCCTGGGCGCGGTGGAACTGGCGCCGAAAGGCAAACCAGGGGAACGAGGCTTCAAAATTCTCTGCAAAGCCTTTGAGAATGGCCTGGTTCTGCGATCAGCGGGGGATAATTTGGTGCTGGCGCCCCCCTTCGTGGCAACGCCAGACCAGATCAGCGAAATGCTCGATATTCTACGCAAGTTGATCAAGGAAAGCTGACTGACGCAAGGCGTATTCGTTAGGTTTGCCGGCCCTCACGATTGCGGCCGGTCGGCCACGGGCCGTTTCTGCTTGTGAATCCGGAGGAGTGAAAATGTATCAGAACGTATTACTGCATGTTGGCGGCCAGTGGCGCGCGGCGCAGGGTGGCAGGACCATCGATGTGGTGAATCCGGCAACCGAGGAGGTGCTTGGCACCCTGGCTCACGCCAGCACGGCCGACCTGGATGAAGTGCTGGATTGGGCGGCCAAGGGCTTTGCCGTGTGGCGTAAACTCTCCGCCCATGAGCGCGCGAAGCTGATGCGCAAGGCGGCGGATTTGCTGCGTGAGCGGCTGGATAAAATTGCCGCGTTGATGACGCTGGAGCAAGGTAAACCGTTGGCGGAAGCCAAGACCGAGCTGGCAGGCTCCGCCGACGTGATAGATTGGTTCGCCGAGGAAGGGCGGCGCGCTTATGGCCGGGTGATTCCGGCGCGTCAGGCGGGTGTATATCAATTATCCTTGCGCGAGCCGGTGGGCGTGGTGGCGGGCTTTACGCCCTGGAATTTCCCCGTAAGCCAGGCTGTGCGTAAAATTTCCGCAGCGCTTGCGGCGGGGTGCGCCTTTATTCTGAAGGGCCCCGAGGAAACGCCGGCAAGCTGTGCCGAACTGGTGCGCTGCTATGTGGATGCGGGTGTGCCAGCCGGGGTGGTGCAGATTGTGTTTGGTGTGCCCGCGGAAATTTCTGAGTATCTCATTCCGCACCCAACGGTCAGGAAGGTTTCCTTTACCGGCTCAACCGCCGTGGGCAAGCATCTGGCGAGCCTGGCCGGCAAGCATATGAAGCGCGTGACGATGGAGCTGGGTGGCCATGCGCCCGCTCTCGTGTTCGACGATGCCGATCTTGACCTGGCTGTGAAGCATCTGGCTGCCGCGAAGTTCCGCAATGCCGGTCAGGTTTGTATCGCGCCAACCCGCTTTCTGGTGCAGGAGGGCGTGTATGAGCCGTTCGTGGAGAAGTTTGTAGCCAAGTGTGAAGCCATTAAGCTCGGCGACGGCCTGGCGGCAGACACCACAATGGGGCCGCTGGCGAATGACCGCCGCGTGAGCGCCATGGAAGGTTTTATTGCCGATGCTGTTGGCAAAGGTGCCAAGCTGCGCACAGGCGGCAAGCGTTCCGGCAATAAAGGCTATTTCTTTGAGCCCACGGTGTTAACGGATATTCCCGCCGATGCGCGGGTGATGCACGAAGAGCCGTTTGGCCCCTTGGCGCTGGTGCTGCCCTTCCAGAGCTATGAGCAGGCGATTGCCGAGGCCAACCGGCTTGAATATGGCTTAGCGGCCTATGCATTTTCCAGAAACGCCGCGAAGGTGACAGCTCTTGGCGCGGATATTGAATCAGGCATGGTCACCATCAATCATCTGGGCCTGGCGTTGCCGGAAACACCTTTCGGCGGCATCAAAGACTCAGGCTACGGCTCAGAGGGCGGTGCCGAGGGGCTGGAGCCGTATCTGGTAACAAAATTCGTCTCGCAGTTTGGGACCTGATACTTCAGGGAACAGTTTTTGAAGCCACCTTTTCCCGTGAAAAGGTGGCTTGTTTTTTTTTAACCTCCTCCATCGCCCGTAGAAACGCTTCGTCTGCGTTCAGGGTGGTCGTGTCGATCAGAATCGCGTCTTCTGCCGGGATGAGCGGTGCGGCGGCGCGCGTGCGGTCGGCCTCGTCGCGCGCGGCCACATCCGCAATCACCTCTGCCAGGGATATGTTTTCTCCCCGAGCAATAAATTCAGCCTGGCGGCGTTTTGCCCGTGCCTCCACACTGGCGGTAACAAAGAGCTTTAGATCAGCATGGGGGAAGATCACGGTGCCGATATCCCGCCCGTCCAGCACCGCGCCATTGGCATTGGCATATGCGCGCTGATAGGAGAGGAGTGCCGCCCGGACCGCAGGAATTGAGGCGACCTGGCTTGCGGCCTTTGAGGTTTCTGCATCCCGCAGGTCGGGGCGGGATGTATCCGTTTCCGTGAGGGCGTTGGCAGCGGCGGTTGCTGTTTCATTATCCGCAGGGTCACCGCCGGCTTCCAGCACCCGTTTGGCGGTGGCGCGGTAAAGCAGGCCAGTATCAAGATAGGGCAGGTTGAGTGTGGCGGCGAGGCGCTTTGCCAGTGTGCCCTTGCCCGCGGCGGCGGGGCCGTCGATCGCGATGATGATCATGCGGCTTTCATCTCCGCGCCAAGCCCGCGCATCAGCTTCAGGAAGCCGGGGAAGGAGGTGTCGATAAAACTCGCATCGTCGATTTGCACGGGTTGCGCCGTGATCTGCCCCAGAATGAGGGCGGACATT
>JAKBCD010000305.1 GCA_021808205.1 Pseudomonadota bacterium
GGTTCGGCGCACAGAGCCTCTGGACGGGCCGGAACTTTCCGCGTCCACGCGCCATTACGCCTTTCGCAAGCGGCTGGATGGGGGCTACACCATCGCCAATGGCTGGATCTCCTCGCCCGAGATAACGCCCGACGCATTCAGGTTGTTTTTCAAATTCCTGCCGGAGTTTCTCTCGGAGCGGGACTACCTGCGCCCGCATCTGTCCAGTCAATTCCTGCGAGAATGGCAACAACAGCGGGATTATCTCACGGGCCGCGCTGTCCCGTTCGAGCAGGAACGCACCCTGGATCCTGCGCCTCAGAGGCGCGGGCTGCGCCAGGCTATGCAGGAGCTGGCGCGGGATGTTCCCGCCTTCGCCGGGGCCAAGGTGGCGCAAAGCTGGGCGGGGTTCATCGACGGCACGCCGGATGCCATCCCGGTGATCTCGGAGGTGGAGACACAGCCGGGCTTCTACATCGCCACTGGGTTTTCCGGTCATGGTTTTGGCATCGGCCCCGGCGCGGGGCGGCTGATGGCGGATATCGTGGCGGGAGATGCCCCCATTGTCGATCCGGCGGCGTTCCGGCTGGGGCGGTTTTCTCCATAGGGTCAAATCATTTTGGATCGAATCAGAAGGTGATCCGAACCCAAACCTGAGTCCGCCTCTGAACAATGAGATCGAGGGCGATTCAGACTCCAGGCTTGCTCACACAACGAGCGAACCTGAAGTCATCGCGCTCTGGCTTCACCTTTACGGATATTCGCAATCACCTGAATTGAGCCTTTCGGATCAACTCAGGTAATTATTGCTCTAACACGAGATGCACCGGCAGCCCGGTGCGCCGCTTTACCCGGTAGGGCTCCTGGGACCAGAACATGCCGGCAAAAAACTGGTGCCGGGGGGCATCCGCCGCCATTACAATTGCGCTGCAGCCCAGGCGGGCGGCTTCCGCGGCGATACGCTTGGACGGGTTGCGCGTCGCAAGCACATTGCCTCTAGCCTCCACCCCAAGCGCCTCCAATCTGGCGATTGCGGCGGCAACATTGTCACGCTGCTGGGCCCATTCCTGCTTCGACGGCAACAGCCAGGGGTTAGGAAAACCCAAAGCTACCCCCCAGATCCGCGCGATGGCAAGGATTTTGACTGTCCCGCCCCGGCCTGCCAATGCTGCCGCTTGCGCAATGGCAGGCCGACTGAACGCCCTTCCCTCGGAGGCGAGAAGAATATTACTCACCCGCAGCTTGGATCTGTTGCTCCAGAGCGCTCATCCGGGGATTTTCGATATAGGTGCGGTACCAGTAGAATGGCAGGTAGGCGAACAACACCGCCCAGCCCAACCAGTAATAAATCCGCGCGCCACCCATACCCGAATAAACATACCCGCCATATGACCAGACGACGAAATAGAACGCCGCCATGGCCAGTGCCACCCATTTCATGAATTCGGGCAATTTATAGGGCCGCGGCATGTCTTTTTTGTCCTGGCGGAGAATGAAATAGCCAACAAGGACAGGGATGAACGAGGCAGTGTAGCCAACATTGGAGAAGGTGTAGATTTGTACAGCCCCGCCCATGAGCACCACGATGAGTGAGCAGACCACATTGAACGCCATGGCATTGGCGGGAACGCCGTGTTTGTTCAACTTCTGGAAAAAGCGAGGGAATTCTCCGTCCAGCGCCATCTGGTAGAGAGCACGACCAGAGCCCATGATCGCGTTAAGAGCCGAAAGAGAGAGGGCAATGATGAGCATGCCCGCGATCACCCAGTTCAGCACACCGCCAGACCCGGGGAAGATCTTGCTGGCAAAAGTGACGAAGATTGTTTTCGGGTCCGCCAGTGCGGAATTAGAGAGAGCCTTGGCACCGAGGACAACGACAAAGGCGACAGGCACCAGGGTATAGATGAAAACGCCGTATCCACCCTCGAGGTTAAGGGCTATTTTGGCGTCACGTCCAGGGTCGGCGCACTCACCGATATAACAGGCCGCTGCTTCCATCGCGATCACGTTCCAGGTGAGCAGGAAGGAATAGGCGATGTAGACGGCCAGCCAGCCATGGCCGCTCATGCCGGTGAAAAAGCCGGTGCCATCCAGATGCCGGAAGCCAGACAGCTCGCTCATATGCACGACGGAAGGCGCGAAAATCCAGGAGACAGCGATGAAAGTGAGCGGCACCATCGACAGGAACGCGAGCACCTTGGCAAAACCCGCGCCAAAGCGGATGCCAAGATAGGCCGGGATAAAAAACAGCAGCATGCCGACGAATGAAATTCCCAGAGTCCAATAGGCAATCGGCGTGCCGAGCGGGTTGATGCCCGCCGTGGTGTTCAGCCCGAACAAAGCCGCAAGGTAGAAGGAGGCGAGGATCATGTTCAGCGGCCCGACGGGAAACCACCCCAGCCAGTACATCCAGGCTGTTACCCCATTGATGTGCTTGGCTAATCTTGGCCAGCGGTTCTTGAAGGCGGGATAGGCATAAGAAGGTGCGCCACCGGTACGCTCAGGCATCATGGCGGCCAGCTCGGCCAGGAACAGGCAGAGCAGCCAGCCGGTCAAGGTGATGACCACGGTTACCGGAATGCAGGACGCGCCGAGCGTTGTGACCATCACCGGGGCAATGCCGGTGACCAGAATTGTGCCGGCCAGACCGATCACGAATGCGCCAAACCACCCGGTCTCGCGTTTTAGCTCATGCGCGGTATAGGACATTTCATCGCTGGCAGAGTCTGGTAGATTTTCTACGCCCGGATTTTCAACGGTCATTTGCTCTTTAACCCCTTGATTAAACCGGCCTTATGACATTGGCAGGGCACGCTGGCCGGGGTGGTTTTTTGTTTCTGGATAGTACCATTCAGGCTAAGGCATGAATTCTCTCAAAGCAAGAAAAATGCTTGAAGGGCAAAAAAAACTTTCGCCAGACGCCGTATTTTATGAGAGTTTCGTGTTTAATGCCTCGTCACATTATGGGCAGGGATTGCTCTCGTCATTGCAAGCGCAGCGAAGCGATCCATCGCCGAGGCTGGCGCGGAAAGCCCGATCAACTCTTGCGGGAGACCGTGAAATGCGCCAGCGCCTGCAGCAGGGCCGCACGTTCACCAAAAACATCCAGATGCCCGGCCGCCTGCTCCGCCAGCCTCTGGGCCTGGGCTTTCGCCCGCGCCAGCCCCAGAATGCGCACCATCGTGGCTTTGCCAGAAGCAGCATCCTTGCCGGCGGTCTTGCCCATTTCCTCAGGCGTCGCGGTTTCGTCCAGTACGTCGTCATAAATCTGGAAGGCCCCGCCTAAATCCCGCCCATAGGCAATAATGGCGTGGCGCTGGGCTGCGGGCGCACGGCCCAGAATCGCCCCCGCCTCGGCGGCGTATTGGATCAGCCGCCCCGTTTTCAACGCCTGCAAGCGGGTGATCTCCGGGCCGGAGAGGTCCTTGCCTTCTGATTGCATGTCGATCATCTGCCCGCCGACCATGCCGCGCATGCCCGAAGCACCGGCCAGCGCCAGCACCAGCTCAATGCGGGCTTCGGGGTCGGCATGGGTGTCCTCCTCGGCCAGCACCTCGAAGGCACGGGTTTGCAGCGCATCACCGGCCAGAATGGCCGTGGCTTCGTCGAATTTTTTATGGC
>JAKBCD010000306.1:0-294 GCA_021808205.1 Pseudomonadota bacterium
TTCGGTGGAAGGCGCCGGGCTGTTCCGGCTGATCCGCGATACCGACGTGGAGTTTGAGGAAGAGGCGGAGGATCTTGTCCGCTCCTATGAAACCGCGCTGAAGCGACGCCGGCGCGGGGTGGCCATTCAGATCACCATTCAGGCGGACATGCCCGCCAGCCTGCGCGAACTGGTGATTGACGCGGTGGAAGCCCCGGCGGACGAGGTTTACGTGGAATCCGGCATTGTCGGGCTGGCTGATGTGAAGCAGCTGATTGTGGATGACCGGCCGGATTTGCTGTTTCCGCCTTATAC
>JAKBCD010000306.1:304-3600 GCA_021808205.1 Pseudomonadota bacterium
CGTTTTCCCGAGCGCATCCGCGATTTCGCGGGGGATTGCTTCGCCGCCATCCGCGCCAAGGATATTCTGGTGCATCACCCGTTTGAGAGTTTCGACGTGGTGGTGCAGTTTCTGCGCCAGGCGGCGCTCGACCCCAATGTGGTGGCGATTAAGCAGACGCTCTACCGCACCAGCCGTGACTCACCCATTGTGAAGGCGCTGATTGAGGCGGCGGAGGCGGGTAAATCAGTCACCGCCATGGTGGAGCTGAAGGCGCGGTTTGATGAGGAGGCGAATATCCGCCTCTCCCGCGCGCTGGAGGCCGCGGGCGTGCAGGTGGTGTTTGGCTTCGTGGGCCTGAAAACCCATGCCAAGCTTTCCTATGTGGTGCGGCGCGAGGCGGGCAGCTTGCGCGCCTATGCGCATTTTGGCACCGGCAATTACCACCCCATTACGGCGCGGGTTTACACCGACCTCTCGTTTTTTACCTGCGACCCGGCGCTGACGCGCGATGCGGCGCGGCTGTTTAATTACATGACCGGCTATGCAAGGCCGGAGACGATGGAGCAGTTGGCTTTCTCGCCCCTGACCACCCGCAAGACCATCGACACGCTGATCGATACCGAGATTGCCAATGCCAAGGCGGGAAAGCCCGCCGGCATCTGGCTGAAAATGAACTCGCTGGTGGATGCCAAGCTGATCGACCACCTGTATGAGGCGAGCCGTGCCGGTGTGCCCATCAATATCGTGGTGCGCGGCATTTGCTGCCTGCGCCCCGGTGTTGCGGGGCTTTCCGAGACGATTAAGGTGAAATCCATCGTCGGGCGGTTTCTGGAGCACGCGCGCATCTGCGTGTTCGCCGACGGGCACCCGATGCCATCGCGTCAGAACAGGGTGTTCATCTCCAGCGCCGACTGGATGGAGCGGAACATGGATTACCGGGTGGAGACATTCGTGCCCATCCATAATCCCACCGTGCACGCGCAGATTCTGGACCAGATTATGGTGGTGAATTTGCGCGACGATGCGCAAAGCTCAGAACTGCACGCCGATGGGACATGGGCGCGGGTGACGCCAGGCGACCCGCCAGCCTCGGCGCATGAGTATTTCATGACCAACCCCTCGCTCTCGGGCCGGGGCTCGGCCCTGCATGGCGGGCTGGCGGCGGAACGGGCCAAGCCGAAATACAAGCGCCGGGTGGATTGAGGCGGGCTGGATTTTTGCCGGGCCCTATGCCATACGCCGCGTCGGCCGCAATGCCCCAAGCCGTCCTAGCTCAGTTGGTAGAGCAACTGATTCGTAATCAGTAGGTCGCCGGTTCGATTCCGGCGGACGGCACCATCTCACGGCATATAAATATTTGACCGCAGCCTGCCAAAGCCATCCGGCGCTGAGGCTGGTGGCTCCAGCACCGCACCATCGCTGGCGCGGCGCACGGAAATTTCGCCCTTCACCCCCGCCGGCAGCGCCACGGCAAAGCCGCAGCAGCCCTTGCCAATGCCGACCGCCCGCAAATCCGCGCGATAGCGGTTGGCCACCACCCGGGCAAGAATTTCGCCGCCCGCCATCACCAGCAAGGTCACCGGCTGCTCCGGCGTTGCCGGACATTGCGCCCAGCCGACGCAAAAATCCGGGCCCGCCACCTCCACCTCGCCGTGCAGCGCCCCTTGCGGGTCCGCTGCGCGTGGCAACCCCGCCCGGCGGTTTAGCCAATCGCGCAGCGCCTCCAGCGCCAACCCGTCTTCCACACGTGGCGCGCAGGGTGCGTAGGGCTCATCCTCCCCCGGATAAAGTGCGGCATATTCCGCCGCGTTCTGAAACCAGTTGCGCGGCACGCCATTGCCCCAGCTTTCGCTCAGGCACCCGTCGGTGCTCAGCAGGTCATGGCGTGAAATATCGAGATGCAGATATTCCACCACATCCTCCCGCGCCCCCTGCAACACATTCACCTGGTTCACCAGCCGCCAGGCCGGTACCAGCACGCCATGCAGAAACACGCCATGGCCGGGGGAAACAGTCATATTCCGGCAAGGCAGGCCCTCGCCCAGCGCGCCGGGCAGGAACGTCACCGGCAGCATCAGCGGGTTCTGGCCCAGAAACCGCCCTTCATAGGCGCTGCGGCCGATCCATTTTATCCGCGCCGGGCCATTTGGTGTCACCACCTCATCACCAATGGCAAGGTGCTCCACCGGCACCTCACCGCCTGGGGTTAAAATCATCGTGCCGGGGCAGAAACAGGCAATGTCGAACCCCAGCACGCTCATCAATGTGGTGTCCACGGCGGAGATGGTGGTGGCGTAACCGGGATAGGCATAGGCGCCGAACGCATCGTTGCGGTATTGCGTCTGGTCCGCCCAGTCGCTGTAATCGCTGGTGGTGTCGAAGCTGGCCAGCGTCGTCTGGCCATCGTTGATGGAAAAATACGCCGGGGCATAAGGCGTGGATTGCAGCGTGCCCGGTGAGGCGTAGGCGTACAAATCCATCAGCGCGTAATTGGCGCCATCGTTGAAATCCACCCGCCCCAGCGCATGAGAGAGTTCGTGCTCGGCGGTGCCGGTGAAATCAATTTCACCCGCCACGGCCCCGTTGGTGGTGCTGAAGTTCAGCACCCCGCCGCCGGTGCCAAAGGTCACCGCGCCGTCGATCCCGCTGAACTCGCTGTTGAGGGCCGCGGCAGGCAGGCCCAGCGCCTCGGCCTGGGCGATGGTAAGCAAAACACCCTTGCCCCCGGTGGGGTCGGTGGCGGGCAGGGCGTTCACGGCGGCAAGCTGGGTGGCGGTTTGCGCCTGGGCGCGCAACGCGGCCACCACCGTTGCGTAGCTGTAAAGCCCGCCGGTGCCGAGATTAGGCTGTGCTTCCCCCAGCACCGTGCCGGAACTGTCCCAGCTTACATCTATGGCAACAGTGACGTTGTTGGTGATCAGCGCGTCCAGCTGGCTGGCGGCGTACTCCACCGCGGCGGTGAAGCCGCTGGGGGCGGCCGATGTGCTGCTGTCGAAAACCAGCTGGATATCCATGAAACGCCCTCCTGCCTTACCGGCTTTGAAGGTTTCCTCGCATGAATGAACGGAGTCTTAAACCATTTCGCGGTAAAGGGCGTTTTTCAGCTGTTCCGCCTCGCCCGGGGTGAACAGCCCGTGGCGCAGCAGCAAATCCGCCAGCACCAGCACCACGTTGAATTTGAAGTTGCCGCTGGTCAGCAGCTCCTGCTTCACGTGCTCCAGCGGCCAGAGCATGAAGCTCTCCACCTCGCCATCCATGGGCCTGGGGGTGAAATCCGCCGGCAGCTCCAGGTCGTAGGCATAAACCAGGTCCCG
>JAKBCD010000307.1 GCA_021808205.1 Pseudomonadota bacterium
GCGCGTTATGCCGCAAAATGGCAGGCTTTGCCCAGGAGTGTCCCCTCTCAGCCAGGCACAGAGCCTTGCCCGGCCCATGGCCTTGGCTCAAGCTCCATACATGCGTGTATTGCTAATCGAGGATGATGCGTTAATCGGCGCCGGCCTGGTCGCCGCGCTAAAGGCGGCTGGGATGGCGGTGGATTGGGTCAGAGACGGTCTGACCGCCCAGGAGGCACTGCATGACACCGCCTATACAATTGCGCTGCTGGATCTCGGCCTGCCCGGCATGGATGGCATGGCCGTGCTGAAATCCGCCAGGCGGCAGGGGGTGGAGACACCCGTGCTCGTGATCACTGCCTGGGATGCGGTCGAGAGCCGGGTCGCAGGGCTGGATCTCGGCGCCGATGATTACCTGGTCAAACCGTTTGAGGTGCCCGAACTACTGGCCCGCATGCGTGCCCTCATGCGCCGTAGTGCCGGAAAGGCCACATTGCGGTTGAGCACAGGAGAGGCGGTACTCGATACAGGCACGCATGAATTTTCCCATGGCGGACGGACGGAGCTTCTGCCCGCGCGGGAATACGCGCTGATGCGGGCGCTGATGGAACGGCCTGGGCACATCCTCTCACGCGCACAAATCGAAGAACGCCTTTACGGCTGGGGCGAGGAGGTGGAGAGCAACGCGGTGGAGGTGCTGATCCATTCCGTCCGCCGCAAATTCGGCAAGGGGGTTATTCTCAACATCCGCGGCGCCGGGTGGATGGTACCAAAATGAGCCACCACCCCTCCTTGCGCCGGACAGCCCTGATCTGGGTGACCGTGCTCCTCGCCGTCGCCGGGCTGATCGCCGCCGGTGTGGCGTATCTGTACAGCGAAAGCGAGACCGCCGATTTTCTTGATGGGCAGCTTCGTCAGATCGCCCTGAACGCTGGACCGGGGCCAGCCGCGGCCAGCGCTCCTGCCGCGCCTGATCAAGACCCGGAGGATCGTTTTGCCGTGACCATCTGGAATGCGGAAGGGCAGATCGTGCATCAGTCCCTTCCTGGCGTGGCCATTCCAATCCCGCCGGCGTCCGGATTTTCCAGCGCCCAGATCAACGGCGAAGCTTGGCGGGTTTATACGCTGCGGGGCACCGCCCAGACGGTGGAAGTGGCGCAGCGCGTGACCGTGCGCGATGAAATCGCCAGCAATGCCGCCATCGGCGCGGCCCTGCCGGTGCTGCTGCTGATCCCGCTTTCCTGGCTGGTGGTGGGTTTGGCTTTGCACCGCACCTTGCGGCGGCTCGATGTTCTGGCCACCGAACTCGCCACGCGCAGCACCATGGCCAAAGAGCCCTTGCCGCTTACGGATATCCCTGTCGAGCTGACGCCGCTGGTAACCGGCATGAATGGCCTGATCCTGAGGCAGCACGATGCGCTTATGGCGCAAAAACGCTTCCTCGCCGATGCCGCCCATACGCTGCGCACACCGGTCGCCGCGATGCAAATCGAGATCGGCAACCTCACCGTCGAGGTGCCGCCGGCCCGCGCGCGGCTGGACGCGCTGGCGGCAGGCGCGCGCCGAGCCGCTCAGCTGGTGGATCAACTCCTGCGTCTTGCCCGGCTCGACGAGCCGCAACGTCCTGCCAGTATCCCATTTGATGCCGCCGCCTTGTTGCTCGACTGCGTTGCGGATCACGCCGCGCGCGCCGCGCGTAAAGGCATTGATCTGGGCGCGGAAATTGTCCCGCCGGTCATGATCAACTGCGCCGAGAATGAAGTGCGCACGTTGTTCAGTAATTTAATCGAAAATGCGCTGATCTACACGCAACCGGGCGGTAAGGTCGATGTGTCCCTGCGGCGGACCAAGAGCGGTTTTTGCGCGGAAGTGCTGGATACCGGCCCCGGTTTCCCCGCAGGTGCGGAAGCACATATTTTCGAACGTTTCTTTCGAGCGGCCCCCGAAGCGGCGGAGGGGACTGGCTTGGGCCTTGCCATCGCGCGCCGCATTGCCGATCGCCATGGCTTCGGGCTTGAGGTGCGCAACCGCACAGATGGCATAACCGGCGTTATGGCGCGCGTGACCATGCCCGGCGTGAGGAGCTAAGTTTCACCTAAGTCTTCTCCGGCAAAACGATTGCGAGGCGTTCGGCGAGACCGACGCTGCGATTGAACTGTCGATGGAGAATGACGATGAAGTTTTCATACCCGGCCCGCACACTTGGTGCTCTTGCGATCCTGGCCGGATTTGCTGCCCCGGCGCTCGCCTATACCGGCCAGGATTTGGCCGGTGGCACCAAAATCAGCATCGGTGCGGCGCGGGCAACTGCGCTGAAGGCACAGCCCGGGACTGTCGCCGATGAAGAGCTGGAAAAAGAACCCGGCGGCGGCGGCCTGCGTTATTCGTTCGACATCAAGTCCGGAGCGGCGACGCATGAGGTCGGTATCGATGCTGTGACCGGTGCCGTGCTCGAGAACAGTGTCGAAGGCCCGAACGCCGACTGACCAAAGCTGATGGCCAGATAGCCTGCTCCGATACGCATCGGCGCAGGCTATTTCATGGATAAAAGGGGGCGTTATGACCGGCATTGTCAAACAGGGGTTCAGCAAGGTCCCAGAAGTCGTACTGAGCTTTTGGATCATCAAAATTCTTGCCACTACGCTCGGCGAAACAGGTGGCGATGCGGTGACGATGTCAATGCGGCTTGGGTATGCCACCGGCACCATTATTTTTGCGGCGATTTTCGTGATAGCTGTCATCGGGCAGATGCGTGCCGAGCGCTTCACCCCCTATCTCTATTGGCTGACCATCGTGACTACCACCACACTTGGCACGACCATGGCTGATTTCGCGGACCGCTCGCTCGGCATCGGCTACGCCGGCGGTTCCTTTATTCTGGCAATGCTTTTGGCCACCTCACTCGCCCTGTGGCGCTGGACTGAGGGCAGCGTCTCGGTGAATCGCGTGGCGACGCCCCGCACTGAAACCTTCTACTGGATCACCATCCTGTTCTCTCAAACTCTGGGAACGGCGCTGGGCGACTGGATGGCGGATAGCAACGGCCTTGGTTTTGGCGGCGGTGCCGTGGTGTTCGGCACGGCTATCGTCCTGATTGCGGCGGCGTATTACTTCACCCGCATCTCGCATGTCATGCTGTTCTGGGCGGCGTTCATCCTCACCCGTCCGCTAGGCGCCACGGTTGGCGACCTGCTCGACAAACCCCTGGCCCAAGGCGGGCTTGAATTGAGCCGAATGGGAGCCTCCGCGGTGCTCATTGGTGCGATGCTCTTGCTGATTGTCGCTCTGCCGCAACGTGCTGGGTTGCACCCAGCACCGCAACGGATCAGTTAAGCGGTTTAAGACTGTCCAAGCAAAACCTCACCATTCCATTCCGGCACTGTGGGAGAACGATTTTCCAATTCTATTCCCGGCAAGGCGGTTCGGAGCGTTTGCAAAGCGCCGTTCACGTCATTCCGCTCATCGACAAGGCTGGCGAATGGCGTCAAATGCTCCACTTTCTCCGCAACCACAGTGCCAATCCAAAGCGGCTGCGTAAGTCCTGCGTTGGTCAGCACCGTGCCGGAAGGCCAAACCCTTAAAATCAA
>JAKBCD010000308.1 GCA_021808205.1 Pseudomonadota bacterium
GCGCACCCCGGCCAGGCGGGCATTTGCCCCGAATGTCACAAGCGGCGCGCGGCTGGCGGCCGTGCGGCGCCATTTGCACGAGCTGACGCTGAAGGCGGGGTTTACGCCTGGATACGTTCCGCACTTACGGGCCTTAAGTGGCGGGATGGACGTGCTACCTCGTTTTAGCCGCAGGGGAAGCTGGCGCTTCGCCTCCTTCAGTTTTGCCAAACCCGTTCCCGGCCTCACCCTGCTATGCTCGGCTGTTTCGCCCGCTGATACAGACCCCAACTGCGAGGACCGGCGAGAGCTTGGTCTTTGCCTCGGTGAGACGTCTGGTTTAGCGTTGGGGCAGGGCTGGCTGCCCCGCGCCACAGGGGACGCGGGTGTCTGGATGGGCCGCCAAGCGGATATTGTATTGGAACGTGCTCGGCGGCGCGTCAGGCTGCCGGTTGCCGCCTTGCCCCGGGTTTGGCTGCGTACCCTGCCGCCCCAAGGCCATGACCATTGACGCCCCCCTCGCAACCCTTTAGAGCCCGCCCCACGTTGCCGGGAACGCGGACAGGCGGTGGTCGCCTGCGCCCGCTTTTTGCCGTGAAAGTGGGAAACCATGTTCACGGGAAAGAGACTACTGGCGGAATTTGAACAAGAAAGGTGTAAGCGCCGTGACCAAGCGCAATGAGAGCAAGTACAAAATTAACCGCCGTTTGGGCGTCAACCTATGGGGCCGCGCCAAATCCCCGGTTAACAAGCGTGAATACGGCCCCGGCCAGCATGGCCAGCGTCGCAAGAAGCCGTCGGATTACGGCGTGCAGCTTATGGCGAAGCAGAAGCTGAAGGGCTATTACGGAAACATCTCCGAAAAGGCCTTCTACAAATATTACGAAGAGGCAGTGCGCCGTAAGGGCGACACCTCTGAGAACCTGATCGAGTTGCTGGAGCGTCGGCTGGATGCCGTCATCTATCGCATGAAGTTTGCGATCACCCCGTTCGCTGCTCGTCAGTTTGTGTCGCATGGCCACATCACCGTTAACGGCCAGAAAGTGAATATCCCCTCCTATCAGGTGAAGGATGAGGACGTCATCGAGGTCCGCGAAAAATCCAAGCAGTTGGCTGTGGTGCTGGATGCCGTCCAAAGCGCTGAGCGCGACGTGCCGGAATATATCGAGACCGACCATCGCGCCATGAAGGGCCGCTTCATGCGCGCACCCAAGCTGGCAGATGTACCTTTCCCCGTGCAGATGGAACCGCATCTCGTTGTCGAGTTCTATTCCCGCTGATTTGCTGCTTTTTGCAGGCTTCTAGACGGCGCCTTCGGGCGCCGTTCTTTTTTGTCACAGCGCAGTGACACAACGGTTACAGGTACCCCGTACCACTCCATGAACGATGAGTTTAACGGAGTTATTGAGTATGCGCCGACTTCTGCTTGCTTCTGTTCTCGCATTGGCACCCAGCCTTGCCTTCGCGCAAACCGTAGACGCCAATGGGACTCCACCACCGCCCGGCATGGATCAAGGCCCAATGGCTGATCAGATGGGTCACCCGATGATGGGGCCGCACGCTGATCATGCTGGCAAATGGAAACACATGGTGCCGTCTGGCTATATGTTGATGAAGTTTTATGCCGCTAACACGAGCCATGACGGGCACCTTACGCTTGCGCAAGCCAAGGCGGCAGACTTCAAACCGGTCGTCGATCATTTCAGCCAGATCGACACTTACAAGCATGGCTATGTAACGTTTTATGATATTCAGGCATGGCGGATGGACGATATGGCCAAGCATCTTGAAGAGCAGGCTGCCGCCCTGCGCGCCAAAGACGAGTAAGCCCTTAAAACGCTCCTTTGCGCCCCGGTGCGAAATTGGGAGTTTTGTCAGCGGGATCGCCAGTGACAAACATCTGATGCAGAATGCCGCCGAACGTAGGCTCAGCAGCATTCTGCGTTACGCCGCCTTTGCTCTGTCCCGTGCCATTATCCGCCTGCTTACCCGGAGCGGTGGCAGAAGGTGTCGGCATGATCTGCGACATCACCGAGTTCTGTCCGAACAGATGTACCACGATGCCCGACGGCGGCGGTGGCGGGCTCTGGCGCGCCAGAGCGGGGCTGGCGGCTAGGCCAACGAGAATGACAGCAACAAGAGTTTTCAAGGTCGAGGCTCCAACGGTGTTTTAACATCGCGCCGCAGCCCCGGTCATGCAACCCATCCGGGTGTGTTCACCGTCCTTCAATCGGTTTGCCAGACCCTCCATGCGCTCACGGGCCCCACCTCATCCCTGCGCACGCAGGCAAAATCCGCCAAACGCAATGTCACTGCCGCGTTTTCCATCACCGCCCTGGCGTCCTCCCCACCTCCTGGCCAACGCGCGGCCACGCCGACTGCGATCAGCGCCTGTTCCGGCAGCAAAGCCGGTAATGTGGCGCAAAATTTCGCTGCACGCTCCCCACCGGTCAGATGGTCCATGTTGTCGCACCACAAGCCAATTGTGGTGTCGTCGATTCGCCCCAGCAGATCCGTGGGGCGGACGATATCTCGTAGTTCCTCAGCCAACCGCATCGCCACGGCGGGCCGCAGCGTCTCCGCAGCTCGGGAAAAGCCGAGATAGAGCAAGGTGCCGGGCTGCCCTTCCACGTCCAATCTATCTAGCCTTCTGGAAACTTCATCCTCGAAGGTCGGGCTAGTCCAGAGCCCGGTTTCTGCATCCAGCACCGAGGCGAGGCGGTACATCACTTCGGTCTCTGCTGTTTCAGCGGCGGTAGATAAGATCGGTTCCTCTGCCGCGGTGTCAAACAACAAACCATAAATGCCGGCCACGCTGCCGTCGGAGAAGCGCGGCGCCAAAGCGATCCGGTAAAGCCTGGCCAGCCCTTCCGGGCCCAGCAGCCGCACCTGTCCGTGCCAAGCCATGCATTCCACGCAGATGGTTGCGATGATGGCGCGAAGCTCTGTTGCGCCCAGAGCCGCCTCTTCCGCCGAAGGATTGGTCAGCAGGCTGGCCAGTTCCGTTCCCATCATTTCGCCGGCTGGCCGTCCCAACACACGGCCGGGGCCAAAGGCAGTAAACCGGCCGAGCCGGTCGGTCTCGAAGGCCAGGTCAGTGAGCATCGAGCCAACGGTCAGCCAGGAAACGCCAGTGGCAAGGCGCGAAGCAAGTATTGGCGAAGCCGAGAGCTGGGAGCGGGTCATAGCCCGCTCTTAAAACGCGTCTGTTAACAGTAACTTACATTTTTTATTGCCCCGTCTGTCCCCGGTGGCGCAGCAGATGGTCCGCGAGCACGCAAGCCAGCATCGCCTCGCCCACCGGCACGGCGCGAATACCCACGCACGGGTCATGCCGCCCTTTGGTGAACACCTCTACCTCTTCGCCACCCGCGCTTACGGATTGCTTTGGTGTTAAGATAGAACTCGTTGGTTTTACAGCAAACCGTGCAACGACGGGTTGGCCGGTCGCAATTCCTCCCAGAATTCCACCGGCGTGGTTGGAGAGAAATTCGATCTTTCCTTCCCGCATGCGCATTTCATCGGCATTTTCTTCTCCATGCAGCGCGGCGGCGTCAAACCCGTCGCCTATCTCGACGGCCTTC
>JAKBCD010000309.1 GCA_021808205.1 Pseudomonadota bacterium
GAAATTTTGCGTCATCGACTTATCAAGCCGCAAGCTGGAGAAGGGCAAACGCTTCAAAGGCACCAGCGATGCGTAGCTCGCGCCGAAATGATTAAGAGCCAAACGCACGCCCAGCCCCTGAACCGCTTTTAGGGCAAAACTTGTGTCCTCGTTGTCGTCAAGTAGCATAGCCTCGGTTAGCAACAATTCCAGCCTTTCGGGCGCGATGCCTGAGCTATTAAGCGCTTGCAGCAGATGCCGGACCAGCACTCCGCTTTTTAAATGCCATTGCGACAATGCCAAGGAAACGGAAAAATGGTCCGGAAACTGCGCGAGTTCCAGGCACGCTGTACGTAACATCCAGCTGCCGATGTCGATAACGACATCCGATTGCTCGACCAATGCCAGAAAATGCCCCGCGGGAATAAACCCCCGGCGCGAATGGCTGAGCCGCAGCACCGCCTCCGCCCCTCTGGCAAGCCCGCTACGCAGCGATACCATGGGTTGGAAATATAGGGTTAGTCCCCCCACCGACAGCCCCTGCCGTAGTTTCCGGACAACGCGCCGCCGCTCGGCGATCTTGTGTCGGGCATTATTATGCCGCAACACACGGTCGGTTTTAGTGGCGATCTCGGGCGGGTGAACGCTCAAAATTTCAGTAGATGGTTTTAGGTCTGGCATGGCGAAGCTGAGGTGACATGCAGAAGAGCTTGCGGCCGGATTCTTAATATCTACAAAACATAAAATTTGTATCTTTTGGCAAATTCTGAAGGGTGAGAGCGATAAGCCAGCGCAAATAGGGCCAAAGGGCTTTTTATGGTGCTCTCACCGGGTTCAGTGCGGCGCGCAGTCCGGCGAAGACGCTTTCACGGCCGTAATGGCGCGTTATGTAGGCCAAAGGGGTTTGAGGTGGCTGTGGAGTGACAACGTGCTGCAAAATGGCGGCGGCGAAATCCTCGGCGGTCTCGGCGCGTATAAAGGGCGAGCCATCCGTTTCGTGAAATCCGGCAAGGCTGGCTGGGGTGGCGATGGTGAACAAGCCATGCCGGGCATAATCCAGCATCTTGATTTTCAGTCCTGAACCTGCCCGCAGCGGCGAGATCGCCAAAGCTGCCCGGTGCAGCAGCGGGGCCAGATTTTTAACCCGCCCATGCACCACAATGCCATTGGGCAATTGCCGCAAAGCCGGCCCGCAATCGCCGATCAGATCGAGCGTAATGCCCTCGCCCTGTAGTGCAGGCCAGATATCGGCCAGAAACCAGCGCAGCCCGTCGAGGTTAGGTAGCGTATCACTGCCGATGAAAACCAGCCGCCCTGGCAACCGCGCCGTGTGCGGCGGGGGGCAGGGCAGGGCAGGCATTGGAGCAATGAAGATATTCGCGCTTGGGCACATATCTCGTAGCAAAGCGGCCTCTTCGGGCTGTATGGCGGCAATATGCTGGGCCTTTTCCAGCAGTGCGGCCTCACGTTCGCGCGTCAGCGCTTGCGGTTTCACCGCATACCCCGCCAGCCGCAGCGCCTCGGCCCGGCGGTAAAACACATCATGGGTTATCACGATGCTGTTCATCCGCAGCAATTCCGGCGCAGCCAGCAAGGGGGCGCGGAAGATTGTGTCGATCAGCACAGCTTCGGGCTTCAGCCTGGCGATGACCTCGGCGCAGCAACGCAAATCCGCGGCACTGACAAAACTGCCGAGAACTGCATCGGTATTTTGGCGGCGGTTGCGCAGCCTTGCGGCTAAAGGGGCGGGCAGGCGGCGTCGCGCCATGCGGGCAACGGCCAGGCAAAAACCAGCAAGCGACCCGGCAGCGGCATAGCGGCCAAGGCGAAAAACATGCGGCCCTTCCACGCCTTGCACGCCGTGGCGTACAAGCGGTGCGGAAAGCCGTTTGCCGGTCAGCAGGATGGTGACATCATGCCCCTCGGCGCGCAGCCAGCCCAGAATTTCAGCATTTAGGGCAAGGTGCCCCGCCTTACCTGGTTTCGGCAGCTCGTCGGTGACAAAAATGATCACCCGCCCGCCATGCGGTCAGGCAGCGTTCTGAGTAACGCCTTTTTCGGTAAGTAGGGTCTGCAACTCGCCGCTCTGATACATCTCAGTGACGATATCGCAGCCGCCAATGAACTCACCCTTCACATAAAGCTGCGGGATGGTTGGCCAGTTGGAAAATTGCTTGATACCGTCGCGGATCTCAGGGTTTTCCAGCACATTAACGGAGGAGAAAGCGACCCCGGCATGCTTCAATATCTGCACAACTCGGGCAGAAAACCCGCATTGTGGAAAAAGCGGCGTACCCTTCATGAACAGCATCACGGGCGAGCTGTCGACATGTTTCTGGATTTCAACGAAAACGGGATTTTCCATGTGAATTTTGGTCCTTAATCGGGCGCAGAGGTTTGCAGCGCCAAAGCGTGAAGTGCACCGCCCATGTTACCTTGAAGCGCGGCGTAAACCATTTGGTGCTGGCGTACCCGGGAAACACCCCGGAATGCTTCCGTCACCACAATCGCGGCGTAATGGTCGTTGTCACCGGCCAAATCCTCAATCTGGATCTTGGCGTCGGGGAAGGCGGCCCTGATCAAGGCCTCGATTTCACCCGCTGGCATGGCCATGTCGTCTAACCCTCTTCAGGCGAACCAGCGGGGGAAGAACCCCTCGTGGGCATCGCGCAATTGAGGCAGAGATATGGCAAGCCCATCCGGCAGAGTCAATTTTTTCTCTTCACACGAACGGCCGACATGCTGTGCGGGAATACCGGCGGCGGCGGCGGCGGCCAGTAACGGCGCTGTGTCCCGAACAGCCAGCACATACCTGGCCTGGTCCTCGCCAAACCAATACTCTGCAGCCCCGGCGCCGATCACTTCGACCCCGCAATCCCCGGCCAGCGCCATTTCGGCCAGTGCGACCAGCAGCCCGCCATCCGAGATATCATGGCAGGCGGCAATGCGCCCAGCCAAAATCTGTTCACGCACAAAATCGCCGTTGCGGCGTTCGGTGGTCAAATTCACCGGTGGAGGCGCGCCTTCCTCACGGCCGAGAATTTCGCGCAAATAAAGCGAACACCCCAGCTCGCCCGCGGTTTCGCCGACAACGATCAAGCTCAGATCCGGGCTCAGTCCATATCCTACCGCTAAAGCCGCATCCTCTATCACGCCGACCGCGCCGATGGCGGGGGTGGGCAGAATCGGGTGGCCCTCGGTCTCGTTATAGAGCGAGACATTGCCGGACACGACGGGGAAGTCCAGCGCGATACACGCCGCCGCCATGCCTTTGATGGCATTGGCGAACTGGCCCATGATCACTGGTTTTTCCGGGTTGCCGAAATTCATGTTATCCGTCACCGCCAAGGGCAGGGCGCCGGTGGCGGTGATGTTGCGCCAGGCCTCGGCCACCGCTTGGGCGCCGCCCACCTCCGCATCCGCCACACAATAGCGCGGCGTCACATCGGTGGTGATGGCCAGAGCCCGTTTTGAGCCTTCAAGCCGGATGATGGCGGCATCCGCCTGGGCCGGGCGTTTGACAGTCTGGCCGCCAACGGTGCTGTCATACTGGTCAAAAATCCAGCGGCGCGAGCATAA
>JAKBCD010000310.1 GCA_021808205.1 Pseudomonadota bacterium
GGATCTTGAATTGCGTCTCGTGCCTTATCTTCGTTCATCCTTACTCCTTGGGGCTACGCTGGCGCTGGTAAGCTGTGCCGGTCAAGCCCCACAGATTTCAAACGGCTCGGGCATACCGTCGTCGCTACTGCCGGGCAGCGTCTCTGCCTCGGGGGGCTTTGGTAAAGCCAGCGGCAATGTACTGCTGCTGGTGCCGCTTTCTGGCCCGCTCGCGCCGGTTGGCCAGGTGTTGGCTAATGCGGCGAAGCTCGCCTTTCCTCCCGGGAGCACTCCGGCACTCGATATCCGCGATACGGGCGGCACCCCGGCCGGTGCCGTCAACGCTGCACAAGCAGGGCTTGCCGCCGGAGACGGTGTTATTCTGGGCCCGCTTACCGCGGGTGATACCCTGGCCATTGCCCCGATTGCCAAGCAGGCGGGTGTGAATGTTCTCGCCTTCACCAACGACAGTGCGGTATCCGCGCCGGGTGTCTGGGCGCTTGGCATCACGCCGGCCCAGCAGGTGCAACGCGTTGTGCAGGCGGCCGCCAACGCCGGCCACACTCAACTCGCAGGACTGGTGCCGGATACGAATTTTGGCCACAGCTTGGCGCAAGCCTTACAGCAGGAGGCTTCGTCGCTGAGCGAACCTTCGCCGCAGATTGTCTATTATGGCCCGGGCTTTTCCAGTGTGAACGATGCGGTGCGAAATATCTCTGGTTGGGATCTGCGCGGTGCCGCACTGATGGCCGAGATCAAGGCCGCAAAGGACCAAAACACCGCAGCAGGGCTTGAGAAGGCCAGCGAGCTAAGCCGCCAGCAGGTGGCTCCGCCCAGTTTCAACGCCTTGTTTATTGGCGCGACAGACGGCGACACCCTGGCTGAGCTCGCAAACTTTCTGCCTTATTACGATGTCTCGGCACCGCAGGTGCAATTGATGGGGCCTACGCTATGGGCCAATCTCGCGACCGCCATGGCCAGCCAACCCGCCTTGCTGGGCGCAATCTACGCCGCGCCTGACCCGGCCGCCGCGGCCTCCTTCCAGGCCAAATACAGCGCCGCCTATGGCAGCACACCACCCGGCATCGCGGATATCGCCTTCGATGCCGCCGCCCTCGCCAGGCTTGCTGCATCCTCTGGCGGTTATACCGCCCAGGTACTCACCGCGCCGGCCGGTTTCACTGGCACGGATGGCCTTATCGTCTTGGAACCCGACGGGACAGTGAAGCGCGGGCTGGCGGTGTTCTCGGTTGCCCCCGGCCAACCCAGCGTCGTGTCTGCTGCGCCCACAAGCCTGGGCCAACCCTAGCGCCACATGCCAGAACAAACCAATTGGGAGAAAGCGGGCCCCGCCGCTCTGGCACTATTTCTGGCGCTGGCTGCGGTGCCAAGCGCGGTTTTCGCACTGCTAGCCCTGCTTGGCGAGCTGCGCCCTGTTATCGCCTTGCTGTCCTGGGCCATTTGCAGCTTGGTTGCCATAGCCTTTGCCTTGCTCCTGGGCCGGGATATTGCTGTGATGACGCGGCTTGTCCGCTCGCTGCGCACGGCACCTGAGTCTCTCCCCACTGGCCTAACGCTTCTGATGCCCGGCATGGGCGATCTGGGCGCGGAAGCAATGCGACTCATTCATGCTGAGCGCCTGTTGCGCGGCCGTCACATCGCCAGCGCCGCCGAGGATAGAGCGCTGGTCGAACGCCTGCCGGATCCGCTGCTGAAGCTGGACGAAGATGGCAGCATTCTCTGGCGTAACGACAGCGCGATCACCGCCTTCGGCGCGGAAACGGCAGCACTTCTCCGCCATCCCGATATCCGCGTCGCACTCGGTGAGGCACTCGCCGGCGGGTTGCCGATGCGCCGGGAAATTGTACTCGCCGCGCCGGTAACCCGGGATCTCGAAGTAACGATAATCCCCGTCGGCGGGCCCGTTTACATGCTCGTGAATGACCGCACCCGGGAACGCGCACTGGAAAAGATGCGCGCCGATTTCGTGGCTAATTCAAGCCACGAGTTGCGCACCCCACTCGCCAGCCTGATCGGCTTCATCGAAACCTTGCGCGGCCCCGCAGCTGATGATCCTGAGGCGCAGCAACGTTTCCTTGGCATCATGGCGGACCAGGCGACGCGGATGCAGCTGGTGATTGGTGATTTATTGTCTCTTTCCAAGATCGAGATCTCCGAGCATTCGCCGCCGAAAGACATGCTGCATTTGCCGCCGCTGCTTGAGCAGATCGTCGCGGGGCTGGAGCCGATGTTGAAGGCACATGGCGCCATTCTAACAATGTCGGTACCGCCCGACCTGCCCCAGATCCCGGCAGATGCCGACCAGCTAACCAGGGTTTTTACCAATCTTCTCGACAATGCCCTGAAATACGGCAAGCAGGGCGGCGAGATCAAACTCATTGCCAGCAGCGCAGCGGATCCCCGGTTTCCTCCCGGCGGCATCATTGTGGTTGTTGAGGATAACGGCATGGGAATCGCGCGCGAGCATCTCCCAAGGCTCACCGAACGCTTCTACCGGGTGGATAAAGCGCGCTCCCGTGTCATCGGCGGCACAGGGCTGGGGCTTGCCATTGTCAAGCACGCGGTCAACCGGCATCGCGGCCGACTGCTCATCGATAGCGAACCCGGCAAGGGCACGGCTTTCACTGTCTGGTTGCCAGGACCGAGCCGCTAGCGCCTGTATCTGTGCGCGACGCCCACAAGGCAAGACAGAACCAGTCTTAACAGTTATGAACACCCTGCCGAAAAGGGAGACGCATAACCATGGGCACAGCAATAATCGTCGCCGCGATGATCCTTCTTGGATTGATCGCAATTTTTATTCACGACAAGCTGCAAACCAAGCACACCGTCTTGCGTAACTTTCCGGTTATCGGTCATTTCCGCTATTTTGCCGAAACCTGGGGCACCTATATGCGCCAATACCAGTATCTCTCGGACTGGGTGGAGCGCCCGTTCAACCGGCTGGAGCGCAGCTGGATCTATCGTTCGGCTAAGGGTGTTTCCAACTATATCAGCTTCGGCTCAGAAGCTGTGCCCACCTTTGTGTTCCGCAACGCCGCCTTTCCGGTTCTTGAGGAGGACAGAAAATCCTATCCCGGCAAGCTCATCGGTATTGCAAACGGTCCTGGCGCATGTGATCAGCCCTACACGGCCGAGAGTTTCTTTAACGTATCGGGCATGTCATATGGCGCTCTCAGCCATGCGGCGGTCACCGCACTTTCACGCGGGGCAAAGCTCGCCGGCATCTGGATGAGCACGGGTGAGGGCGGCCTGAGCAAGTTTCATCTGGATGGCGGGGCGGACATCATCATGCAGATTGGCACCGCCAAATATGGCGTGCGTGACGCGGAGGGCAATCTTTCCGAGGCACGGCTGCGTGAAATTGCTGCTTACCCGCAGGTAAAGATGTTCGAGATCAAACTCGCCCAAGGTGCCAAACCTGGCAAAGGCGGTGTTCTACCCGGCAGCAAGGTTACGCCGGAAATCGCCGAGATCCGGGGCATCACCCCTTGGCACGACTCCATATCCCCCAACCGCCACCGGGACATTGGCAGC
>JAKBCD010000311.1 GCA_021808205.1 Pseudomonadota bacterium
GCCGTCCTCGGCCACATCCCCGCGTGAGAGGAAGGCTTCCACCACCGTATCCACCTGGGCGTAGAGGCCGACAGGTTCATCGGACGGGCCGGAGATGATCAGCGGCGTGCGGGCTTCGTCGATCAGGATACTGTCCACCTCGTCCACGATGGCGAAGCTGAAGGGCCGCTGAACCATATCCTCCAGCCGGTACTTCATGTTGTCGCGCAGATAATCGAAGCCGAATTCGTTATTGGTGCCGTAAGTGATATCGGCGGCATAGGCGACGCGCCGGTCCGGTTCTTCCACACCAGGCACAATAACGCCGGTGGAAAGCCCCAGAAAGCCGTAAAGCTGGCCCATCTGCTTGGCATCGCGCCGGGCCAGGTAGTCGTTGACGGTGACGACATGCACGCCCCGGCCGTTGAGCGCATTGAGATAGACAGCGAGTGTGGCGACCAGGGTCTTGCCCTCGCCGGTCTTCATCTCAGCGATGCGCCCTTCATGCAGTACCATGCCGCCGATCAGCTGCACGTCAAAATGGCGCATGCCGAGCACGCGCCGGGAGGCCTCACGCACCACGGCGAAGGCTTCCTCCAGGATATCATCCAGGCGCTCACCCTGTTCCAGCCGGGTTTTGAATTCCTGGGTTTTGGCGGTCAGTGCGGCGTCGTCCAGCGCCGCCATCTGTGGTTCCAGCGCGTTGATGGCCGCAACCCGGCGCTTGAAGCTTTTCAGGGTACGGTCGTTGCTGGAGCCGAAAACGGCGCGGGCGAGGCTGGATAACATGATGGGGGTGAGATCCGCACTTACAGTAAAAGATTGAGGCTGACATAGTAGCAGGGGGGGGCAGGGTCAATTCATCCGCCGTGCGGGGTGGAAAACGGCCAAGCCTTGCCCGGCAGCGGGCTTTGGCCCATAGGTGCCGCATCCTCAGAATAAGGTTGAACATATGCGTCGGTTGTCTAAGCTTTCCGCCCTGGCTCTCACGCTTGCCCTGGCCGCTCCGGCGGCATTCGCGCAGCCGGCCCCGGCCGGGCCAAAGGATTCCGATCCGGTGGTCGCCACGGTCAATGGCATCAA
Organism: Pseudomonadota bacterium; assembly: GCA_021808205.1. Next base: position 1,063 of record JAKBCD010000311.1, read on the forward strand.
GATCCATATGAGCCAGATCCAGGCTGATGCGCAGAACTTGCCGCCGCAGGCGCAGCAATTATCGCCCCAGCAGCTGCTGCCGCTGCTGATTAACCAGGAAGTGGACCGCAAGGCCTTGCTGATTGCCGCGCAGAAAGAAAACCTGGAGAGTGACCCGGCTGTGGCTGCCCGCATGAAGGCCGCTGCCGATGTTCAGCTTGAAAATGCCTATGTGCAGAAGGCTGTGGCCGCGCAGGTGACCGATACCGCCGTGCAGGCCGAGTATAACCGCGACTATGCCGGCAAACCCGGCCCCGAGCAGGTGGATGCCCGCCATATCCTGGTTTCCTCGGAAGCTCAGGCGGAGGACATCATCAAACAGCTCAATAAGGGCGCTGACTTCGCCAAGCTGGCGGAGAAATACAGCATCGACCCCGGTGCGAAGAATGGCGGCGAGCTGGGTTGGTTCTCCAAGGACGAGATGGTGCCCGCCTTTGCCGATGCCGCCTTCGCGCTGAAGAAGGGCCAGTACACCAAAACCCCGGTCCACACCCAGTTCGGCTGGCACGTGATCCTGAACGAAGGCCATCGCACCGCCCCCACCCCGACCCTGGCCGACGTGCAGGACCAGATACGTCAGAAGCTGAGTGACCAGGTGGTGCAGGCAACGCTGGACAAAGTGCGCAGCCAGGTGAAGGTCCAGGTGTTTGGCCCGGATGGAAAGCCGGTGCCGCAGACCGCACCGGATGCCTCCGCCAGCGGCGCCAGCAAGTAGGCTGACATGGTTGGCCAGCTTCCCGTCTCTCCCTTAGCGCTTCCCCTGCCTGAGCTGCCGCCCATCGCGGGCGTACGCATGGCCACCGCGGCGACGGGGATTCGCTACAAAGGGCGAACGGATGTGTTGCTGGCCGAGCTGGCTGAGGGCACCAATGTGGCGGGTGTGTTCACCCGCAACCAATGCCCCGGCGCGCCGGTTAGCTGGTGCCGGGAGGTGCTGTCCGGCGGCACCGCCCGCGCCCTGGTGGTAAATGCCGGCAATGCTAATGTGTTCACCGGCGCTGCCGGTGCCCGCGCTGCAGAAACCACGGCCGCCGCCGCCGCTGCCACCCTGGGCACCCAACCCGGCCAGATATTCCTGGCCTCCACCGGCGTTATCGGCGAGCCGCTGCCGGCTGAAAAAATCGTCGCGGTGATGGACGCGCTGAAGGCAGACCTCACGGCGGACCGTTTCGCCGAGGCAGCCTGCGCCATCATGACCACCGACACCTTTCCGAAGGGCGCCACCCGCACCGCACGGCTGGGCGGGGTGGAGGTGCGGATCAACGGTATCGCCAAGGGCTCGGGCATGATCGCGCCGGACATGGCGACGATGCTGAGCTTTATTTTCACCGATGCCGCGATTCCCGCCCCGGCTTTGCAGGCCATGCTCTCCAAGGGCGTGGAAAACACATTCAACTGCATCACCATCGATTCCGATACCTCGACATCGGACACCGTGCTGCTCTTCGCCACTGGCCAGGCCGGCAACAAACCCACGCAAGACCCTGGCGCGCTGGCGGATTTCCGCCGCGCCTTGCACGAGGTCCTGCATGACCTGGCGATGATGGTTGTACGTGACGGCGAGGGTGCTCAGAAACTCGTCACCATCAATGTGGAGGGCGCTGTCAGCCATGCCTCGGCCAAGCGCATCGGTATGGTCATCGCCAACTCCCCGTTGGTGAAAACCGCCATCGCGGGCGAGGATGCGAATTGGGGCCGTATTGTCATGGCTGTCGGCAAAGCGGGCGAACCGGCGGACCGCGACAAGCTGGGTGTGGCGGTAGGCGGCGTCTGGATGGCGCAGAACGGCGGCGTGGTACCGGGCTATAATGAAGCGCCCGTGGTGCAGCACATGAAGGGCCGCGAAATCGAAATCACCGTCGATATCGGCCTGGGTGATGGCCACGCCACCGTTTGGACATGCGACCTCACCCACGGCTATATCGACATTAACGGCTCCTACCGGAGCTAAAAAAGCGACTTTTCGAGAATGCGGCCTGCTTTGGTCATTCGAGGTCGATTGTGTCCTCAACGATATGGGTGAGATGCACAGCGTCGATTTGCAGCGTCATTTTGGCTTTTAGCCGCCCGCCGGACTTGATCGTTCCGGCTTTCACACCTGCCGCGATCGCGGCTTCAATTTCGCGCTGCGAACTGACGCCAACTGTCTTGAGGAATTTGCGAACCGACATATTGAGCGTTTCTGGGTCCATCCCGTTTATCCTTCTGTGCACATATCTTTGCCATCGCGCTGCGCCGACAGCGTAATGATGCGCGCTTTGGCGAATGAAAGAAAATAGAAAACACTTTCGGATAACGTCTTTTCTATTTCACCGCTTAATCACCACATAAGTCTTGCGCACCGTCTCCTCGATCTTCCAAACTCCAAGACTATTCGCGGGCAGCAGAAACGCATCCCCCGCCGTAAAGTGGATTTCTTTCCCGCCAT
>JAKBCD010000312.1 GCA_021808205.1 Pseudomonadota bacterium
GCGGGTTCATCGCGGTGCCCGCTTCCGGTTCAGCTGGCAAACGGGTCCTGCATCAGAATGGTATCGTCACGCTCCGGGCTGGTGGAGAGCAGTGTGACCGGCGCTTCCACTAGTTCCTCGATGCGCTTCACGTATTTGATCGCTCCGGCGGGGAGCTGCCCCCAGCTGCGGGCACCCTGGGTGCTGTCACTCCAGCCTTCCATCACCTCATAAACCGGCTGTGCCGCCGCCTGGGCCGCCATGGCGGCAGGCAGATATTTATAGTGCGTCCCGTTAACCGTGTAGCCGGTGCATATCTTCAGCTCCTTGAAGCCGTCCAGCACGTCCAGCTTGGTCAGCGCCAGCCCCTGAATGCCGCCCACCTTCACCGCCTGGCGCACCATCGCCGCGTCAAACCAGCCGCAGCGGCGCTTGCGGCCTGTAACCGTGCCAAATTCATGCCCGCGCTCGCCCAGCAGTTGGCCGATCTCGTCATGCAGCTCAGTCGGGAACGGCCCCGCCCCCACGCGCGTGGTGTAGGCCTTGGCAATGCCGAGTACGCGCCCGGCCGCATCCGGCCCCATGCCGCTGCCCGCCCCCGCCGTGCTGGCCACGGTATTGGAGGAGGTGACAAACGGATAGGTGCCGTGATCGACATCCAGCATCACCGCCTGTGCGCCCTCGAACAATATCTTCTCGCCCTTGGCCTTGGCCTCGGCCAGACGCTCCCATACCGGCTCCGCGAAGGGCAGCAGCTTGGGTGCCAGGGCCAGCAAATCAGCCAGCAGATCCTCTTTTTTAAAGGTCGGCGCGCCCAGGCCCGCCAGCAGCGTGTTATGGTGCAGCAGCAGCTCGTCCAGCTTGGCGGAAAGCGTCTCCGGCTCGGCCAGATCGCACATGCGAATCGCCCTACGCGCCACCTTGTCCTCATAAGCGGGGCCAATGCCGCGCCCGGTGGTGCCGATTTTACGGTCGCCGCGGGCGGTTTCACGGGCTGCGTCCAGCGCCGCGTGCAGGGGCAGAATCAGCGGCGCGTTTTCAGCAATGCGCAGCGTCTCGGGTGTAACCTTCACCCCTTGGGCCGCCACGCGGCCAATTTCGGCCAGCAGCGCGTTCGGGTCCACCACCACGCCATTGCCGATGATGCCAAGCTTGCCGCTTACCACGCCGGAGGGCAGCAGCGAAAGCTTATAGGTCTGGTTGCCCACCACCAGCGTATGCCCGGCATTATGCCCGCCCTGGAAGCGCACCACGATATCGGCGCGGCTGGCCAGCCAGTCCACAACCTTGCCCTTGCCCTCGTCGCCCCACTGGGCCCCGATGATTGTTACGTTGGTCATTGCAAAATCCTACTCAGGAGAGGGCGGTTATCGCGCCGTCGAAGAACAAATGGGTACAGCCAAGACGGCGGGCTTCATCGCCCGGGGCGGCTTCTGGCGCAAGCCCCGGCACAGTGGCATAGCCATCGGCGCGGGCCTTTTGCGCCTGCACGGGGCTGGTGCCGTGCGGCAAATACAGCCTTGGCCGCAGCGCCACCGGCGGCGCCAGGCGGATGATATGGTCCGGAAACAGGGTGATGCCCGTTGCGGGCTCGGCATCGCCGCAAAGGTAGCGCCCGCCCCGGCCCAGCTCCATCTGCTGGCCGGTGGCGAAAAGCGTCATGGAAATGCCGGTATGATAGCGGTAGCCGCGGAATTCCACCGGGTCCACGGTGAGCGGCAGGCTGGGCCGCACCGCCTGCACGGCGGCCACCACATCGGCCAGGCGCTCAGCCTGGGCACGCCCGGCTTCCGGCAAACCAGCCGCCAGCAGGGCAGGCACGGCGCGGGCGGCAGGGCCACTGGCATCCAGCAGGTTCAGCAACAGCGTGGTCTGGGTGCCACCAAGCTCGGCCACGGCGGCGGCATCCTTGCGGTCCAGCGCGTGGGCCAGGGCGGGGTGCAGGTGGGCGGGCACCGCATCCAGCAGGCTCGGCACCAGGCGGGGGATGGTGAGGTCGATGGACAAATCCTTCAGCCCTACCGCCTCCAGCGCGGCAATGGCGGTGAGGATGATCTCCGCGTCGGCGGCGGCGGTGTCGCTGCCGATCAGCTCGATCCCGGCCTGGGAGAGCTGGCGCTCCGGTTGCATCTGCGTGCCACGCACCAGCAACACCGGGCCGCAATAGGCCAGGCGCAGCGGGCGCTGGGCAACGGCCATACGGCTGGTGGCCAGCCGGCCGATCTGCGGCGTGGTGTCCGCCCGCAGGCCCATCATGCGCTGGCTTTCGGGGTCCATCAGCCGGAAGGTCTGGTCTGACGTGGCGGCACCGGGCCCCGCGAAGAGGGAATCCTCAAACTCCAGCAAAGGCGGGGTGACGCGCTGATAGCCGTGGGCGGCGAAGCAATCCATGATCGCTTCGGCAGAGCGCGCCTGGCGTTCGGCCTCCGGCGGCAGCACATCGGCAAGCCCGGCAGGCAGCAAGGCGGGATGGGTGGTCGGCGTCTCGTTCATCTTCAACCCAGTGATTGGCGCGGCGCTATAACATCATGCGCCAGCACGGCCAATGGACGGGTGCGCAACGCTGGGTTAAGCAGCAAAACGACAACCTTACCGAGTGTTAATAAATTGCTTTTCAACAGCAAGCTGTTCATTCTGGGCTTTCTGCCGCTGGCTTTGGGCGGGTTTTTGGCGCTGGGGCGGCGAGAGACGGCGCTTTGGTGGCTGCTGGGGTGCAGCCTGGTGTTTTATGGCTGGTGGAAGCCCCCCTTGCTGGCGCTGCTGCTGGGCTCCATCGGGGTGAATTATGCGCTGGCCGGGCTGGCGCGGCGCAAGGCCTGGCTGGTGGCAGGGCTGGTGTTCAATCTCGGGCTGCTGGGGTGGTTTAAATATGCCGGCATGTTCGGGGTGCCGGGCATCGTGCTGCCGTTGGGAATATCTTTTTTCACCTTCCAGCAGATCATGTTTCTGGTGGATACGTATCGCGACCAAACCAAACCGCCGCCCTTTCTGGATTATGCCTGTTTCATCGCCTTCTTTCCGCACCTCATCGCCGGGCCGATCGTGCGGCCCAGCCACATATTGCCGCAGCTTGCGGCACTGGCGCCACGGCGGGAGGTGCAGGCGAGGCTGACGGAAGGCGTTGAGATTTTTCTGCTTGGGCTGGCCAAAAAGATCGTGCTGGCGGATGGACTTTCGCGCTTCGCCGATCCCGGCTTCGCCGCGGCGGCGCGGGGGGATGCGATCTCCCTCATCGAGGCATGGGTGGCGCTGCTGGCTTATGCGTTGCAGATCTATTTCGATTTCTCCGGCTATTCAGACATGGCGATCGGCCTCGCCAGAATGTTCGGCATCAGCTTTCCGCTGAATTTCCGCTCTCCTTATCAGGCCAGCGACATCAGCGATTTCTGGCGGCGCTGGAACATCACGCTGAGTATGTTCCTGCGGGATTATCTCTACATTCCGTTGGGCGGAAACCGGCATGGCGAGGGCAAGCGCATCCGCAATTTAATGGCGACCATGCTGCTGGGCGGCTTGTGGCATGGGGCGGCATGGCGGTTTATGCTGTG
>JAKBCD010000003.1 GCA_021808205.1 Pseudomonadota bacterium
TTGAAAATTACCGATTTTGCGCCGGAATTGCTGGATGGGCTGAAAACGCTGGAGCGCTGGCCAGAGCGCGTGAAGCTGATGCAGGAAAACTGGATTGGTTATTCGCAGGGCGCGGAGGTGACCTTTAAGCTGGCCGCGCCTGTGGCCGGCATTGAGGATGTGACGGTTTATACAACGCGGCCAGATACGCTGTTTGGCATGTCGTTTCTGGCGATTGCGCCGGAGCACCCGATTGCCCAGGCCGTGGCCACGCAAAACGCCGGGGCGGCGGCGTTTATTGCGGAATGTGAGCGCCAGGGGACATCCGAGGCCGTGATTGAGGCAGCCGAGAAGCGCGGTTTTGCGACAGGGCTGGAGGTCGTCAATCCGTTCAATGGAGCGAAATACCCGGTTTGGATCGCCAATTTTGTGCTGATGGAATATGGCACAGGGGCGATTTTTGGCTGCCCGTGCGGCGACCAGCGTGATTTGGAGTTTGCCCGGAAATATAAGCTGCCCGTGCCGGTGGTTGTGGCGCCGAATGCTGACGAGGTGCCGGAGATTGGCGCCAAGGCGCTGGATGGCGAGGGCGTGATTGTGAATTCTGGCTTTTTGACCGGGCTGAGCACGGAAAAGGCCAAACCGGCGGCGATTGCCGAGCTGGAGAGGATTGGCGCGGGCAAGGGTGTGACCAATTGGCGGTTGCGCGATTGGGGTATTTCGCGCCAGCGTTACTGGGGTTGCCCGATACCGGTGATTCATTGCGAGGCTTGCGGCCCGCAAGCCGTGCCGGATGAGCAACTGCCGGTGGAATTGCCCAAGGATGTGAGCTTTGAGAAGCCCGGCAACCCGCTGGACCACCACCCCACATGGAGCAAGGTGAACTGCCCGGCCTGCGGCAAGGCAGCGCGGCGCGAGACCGATACGTTTGATACGTTTGTTGATAGCTCGTGGTATTTTGCCCGGTTTTGCGCGCCGCGCGCCACGGCGCCGGTGGATGTGGAGGCTGTGCGGCACTGGCTGCCGGTGGACCAGTATGTGGGTGGCATTGAACATGCCATTTTGCACTTGCTGTATGCGCGGTTTTTTACCCGGGCGCTGGAAAAGACCGGATATGTAACGGTTAAGGAGCCGTTTGCCGGGCTGTTCACGCAAGGCATGGTGACGCATGAATCTTACAAGGATGAAGGCGGGAGCTGGCTTTATCCTGACGAGGTGGTGAAGGGCGCGGATGGGGCAACGCACCGCGCGACCGGAAAACCCGTGATTGTTGGGCGTGTTGAGAAAATGTCCAAATCCAAGCGCAATACGGTGGACCCGGGCGCGATTGTGGACCGGTTTGGGGCGGATACGGCGAGGTGGTTTGTGCTCTCGGATAATCCGCCTGAGCGCGATGTGGAATGGACCGAAGCGGGTGTGCAGGGGGCTTACAGGTTTGTGCAGCGCCTGTACCGGCTGGCGGTGCAGGTTGCAGGCGAGCGGCGCGTGGCCAAGCCTGAAAGTTTTTCAGGCGAGGCGAAAAAGCTGCGGCAATTGACGCACCGGACCATAGCGGCGGTGACCGAGGCGCTGGATAGTTTTGCCTTTAACCTGGCGGTGGCGAAGCTGTACGAGCTGACGGGTGCTGTTTTTGGCCAGGCGGCGGAGACGGATGAGCAGGTTTTTGCCCGGTTTGAGGGGGCGGAGATGATCGCCCGGCTGGTGGCGCCGATGATGCCGCATTTGGGTGAGGAGGCTTTTGCCAAAATTAGCCCAGGTGCCGGGCTGGTGGCGCAGCAGCCTTGGCCCAAGGCGGACCCGGCCTTGCTGGTGGTGGACGAGGTGACCATTGCCGTGCAGGTGAACGGGAAGCTGCGCGGGACCATTGTTGTTCCGGCGGGGCAGGCGGCGGAGCCAGTATTGGCGGCGGCGGAAGCTGCCGTGGCGTCTGTTCTGGCAGGGCAGACCATTGTAAAGAAAATCCATGTGCCGGACCGGATTGTTAATTTTGTCGTCAAGCCCTAAGCGCGCTGCCGCGCTCGTTGCCCTGCTGGCGCTGGCCGGCTGCGGCTTTACCCCCCTTTATGGCGGTGAGGCGGGGCAGGATACCAGCGCCAGGCTGGACCAGGTGAAGGTGAGCAATATACCGGAACGGCCGGGGCAATTGCTGCGCCTGAGCCTGGAGAGCAAGCTGCATGTGGATGGCGCGCCGGAGACGGAGCTTTACGCGCTGAATGTGAGGTATAGCATTGTCACCTCGGATATTGGCATGCTGCAGGATTCCTCCACCACATATTCACGCATGCAGGCCACGGCGAATTGGAGCCTGGTGCCGATTGGTGATCCTTCGCACCCGCTGGCCACGGGCACGGCGACGGGGATGGATTCGATGAATATTATCGATAACCAGTATTTTGCCCAGGATATGGAGACCAGCACGGTTGACCAGCAACTGGCGGACATGGTGGCGGCGCAAATTACCGCGCAGCTTGCGAGCTGGTTCCGTACGCACCCGAACGCATGAAGATCGATTCAGGCCGTATCGACGCGTTTCTGAAATCTTCTAATCTGCCGCTTGTTCTGCTGCACGGCCCCGATGCCGGGCTGGTGGCGGAGCGCGGGCTGATATTGGCGCGTGGGGTAGAGGGGGCGATGCAGGACCCGTTCCGCTTTGCCGAGTTGATGAACCCGGCGGCGGATGTGCTGCTGGCGGAGGCCATGGCGGCGGCGCTGACGGGCGGGCGGCGCGTGGTGCGCGTGCGCGATGTGCATGAAAGCCACACTAAGGCACTGGAAACGCTTATAAAAATGCCTCCTGAGGCTTTGGTGATTCTGGAGGCGGGGGAGCTGACGGCGAAGTCTAAGCTGCGCACGGCGGCGGAGAAGGCGCCGAGTGTGGCGGTGATTGCCTGTTATGCGATTGACCAGGCGCGTTTGCCATCGGCGATTTCGTCGCGTTTGCGGGCGGCGGGGGTGCAGATAGACCAGGATGCGGCGGCCTGGGCGGGGCAGAATCTCTCGGGTGAGGAAGGGCCTTTGGGGCAGGCGCTGGAAGTGCTGACGCTTTATGCCGGGGAAGAGAAGCGTTTGAGCCTGGCTGATGTGTCTGCCGTGCTGGCGGATGGCGGCGATAGCTCGATGGGTGATGCGATTGATGCCGCCCTGACAGGTGACCCGGAAGCGACGGATAAGGCGCTGAGCCTGGCTTATGAGGAAGGCATAGCCCCGGTGGGGTTGTTGCGGGTACTGCTGGCCGAATTGCAGCGCCTGCGCGTGGCCGCGGGGGCGATGGCGGACGGGGCATCGGCCCAGGAGGCCATGGCGGCGATGCGCCCGCCGGTGTTTTTCAAACGCCAGGCGCTGGTGGGCAAGGCGCTGCGGCTATGGCCTTTGCCGGCGCTGGACCAGGCATTATCGGCCGCGCTGACGGCCGAGGCGGCATGCAAGACGACGCGCGTGCCAGAGCATGATTATTGCCGCCAGACCATGCTGGCTTTGGCGCTGCGGGCGCGGGCGGCCGGGCGACGGTAAACGCGCGGCGGTTGCCGGTGTGGGTAATGCTTCACGTGAAGCATTACCCGTTGAGCAGGGCGAGCAGGGAATCCAACTGGTCGAGATTGGCGTAGTTGAACGTTACCGAGCCGCTTTTGCCGTTGAACTTGATCTGCACCTTCAGGCCCAGGCGCTCGGTGAGGCTGTTGGCCAGGGCTTCAATGTCGGCATCGGCGCGCGGGGTGCTGGCGGGGGCTGTTTTGGCCGGGCGGATGGCCTGGTTGGTCAGTGCCTCGGTCTGGCGGACGGAGAGGTCGCGTTTGATAACCTCGCGCGCGGCTTTTAGCGGGTCGGGGTGGGTGAGCAGGGCGCGGGCATGGCCGGCGGAGAGCTGGCCCTGGCGCAGCATGGCGCGAACCGGCTCAGGCAGTTTGAGCAGGCGGATGATGTTGCCGATATGGGCGCGGGATTTGCCGACGGCCTCGCCCAATTTGTCCTGGCTCAGGCTGAATTCTTCCAGCAGGCGCTTGTAGCCCTCGGCTTCTTCGATGGCGTTGAGGTCTTCGCGCTGGAGGTTTTCCACCAGACCGGCGGCCATGGCGTCGCTATCGGAAAGCGGGCGGACGAGCACGGGGATTTCGTGCAGAGAGACGCGCTGGGCGGCGCGCCACCGGCGCTCGCCCGCGATGATTTGGTATTGGCCGGGCTGGCCGGGTGTGGGGCGGACCAGAAGGGGTTGGAGGATGCCGCGCTGGGCGATGGAATCCGCCAATTCCTGCAATGCATCCTCGTCCATTTCCTGGCGGGGCTGGTAGGGGCTGGGGACAAGGACATCTATGGGCAGTTGCTGCACGCCGGGGGCGGCGGTGGTTTGCGGCACGGCGGAATCGCCCATAAGGGCGGCAAGGCCGCGGCCCAGACGTTTGGGTTGTTCTTTTACGCTCATGCCTCAAGCCTTTCTGGTTTTTGCCCGCCGCAAAAATTCCGCCGCCAGGGCCAGATAGGCCTGGGCGCCGGTTGAGCGGAAATCATAAAGCAGGACCGGGATGCCGTGGCTAGGGGCTTCCGTGATGCGGATGTTACGGGGGATGGCGGTTTCGAACACCTGGTGGCGGAAATAGCCGCGCACATCGGCGCTGACCTGCTCGGAAAGGTTGTTGCGCTTATCCGTCATGGTCAGGACGATGCCTTCCATGTTCAGGGTGGGGTTCAGGCTTTGCTTGACCATATCGATGGTGCGCATGAGCTGGGAGATGCCTTCCAGGGCGAAAAATTCGGCCTGGAGCGGGACCAGCACCGCATCGGCCGCCACGAGGCCGTTGAGGGTAAGCAGGCCGAGGCCGGGCGGGCAGTCGATAAAGACGTAATCGGCGGGGCAGCCTTGGATGAAGGCGTCGCGCAGCAGGAATTCGCGGCGTTCCTGCTGGCCGAATTCAAGGTCGGCGCCGATGAGGTCCGGCACGGAGGGGATGATGGTGAGATTTTCGACCGTGGTGGGCAGGGTGGCATCGCTGAGCGAGGTTTCGCCGGCCAGCAGCGCGTAGCTGCCGCCTTTGCGGGCTTCGGGGCCAATGCCCAGCCCGGTGCTGGCATTGCCTTGGGGGTCGATATCGGCAAGCAGAACTTTAAGGCCGCCCACAGCCAGGGCGGAAGCCAGGTTGATGGCGGTGGTGGTTTTACCGACCCCGCCCTTCTGGTTGGCGATGGCGATGATGCGCGGGCGCTTGGTTTTGTCCGGCATGGCGAATCTGGCTCACTTTCAGGATGCAGCTATCGCCCCAGGAGGGGTGGGTTATGTGCTGAACGTCCATGTGCCAGAGGGGGGTGGCGAGCGTCAATTCTTCTGCCGCGTTGCGGCCTTTTGGGAAGAGGCAGATGCCGCCGGGAGCGAGATGCGGGGCGGCGAGGCCGAGAAGTTTATCGAGCGGGGCCAAGGCGCGGGCGGTGATGAGCGGGGCCGGGGCGATTTTGGCGGCCTCGATGCGGGTGTTGTGGATTTTGGCGGGCGCGCCGGTCTGGCGCGCGGCTTCCATGAGGAAGGCGGCTTTGCGGCTGTCTGATTCGATCAGATCGAACGGGAGTCCGGTGGCGATGCAAAGGACAAGGCCGGGGAATCCCGCGCCGGAGCCGAGATCTATGGCGCGTTCCGTGCCTTCGGGGATGTAGGGCAGCAGGCGGAGCGAATCCTGCACATGCCGGTCCCAGATATGCGGCAGGTCTGATTTGCTGATGAGGTTGATTTTGGGCGACCATTTTTCCACCAAAGCGGCGAAAATTCGCAGGCGGGACTCACTCATGCGGCGCGGCGGGATTTTTTGAGGGCGCCGAAAATGGCGCCGAGGGCGGCGGGGGTCATGGCCTCGATACGCCCGGCGGCGGCGAGGTTTTGCGGGCGGGCGCGCTCCAGCTTCTCGCGCAGTTCGTTGGAGAGTCCGCCCACGGCGCTGTAGTCGAAATTCTCGGGGATGCGCACGGCTTCGTCGCGCGCGCGGTCGCGGATTTCCTGCTCCTGGCGGGAGAGATAGCCGGCGTAGTGCAGATTGGCGCGGAGGATGCTGGCGGCGCGGCTTTCGCCCTCGGGCTTGTTGTTGAAGGCGGCGATTTGCGCTTGCAGCGCGGCGAAGGCGGTTTCGCGCTCTGGGCCGATGCAGCCCCATTGCAGGCCGAGCGGGGTGAGGCGCAGCTCGGCATTATCGGCGCGCAGTTGCAGCCGGTATTCGGCGCGGGAGGTGAACATGCGGTATGGCTCGGTGACGCCCTGGGTGACGAGGTCGTCTATGAGCACGCCGATATAGGCTTCCGCCCTGGTGAGGGTGACGGGTTGTGCACCGCTGGCGGTGCGGGCGGCATTCAGCCCGGCGATGATGCCTTGGGCGCCTGCTTCCTCGTAGCCTGTGGTGCCGTTGATCTGCCCGGCGAGGTAGAGGCCGGGGAGGGTTTTTACCTGGAGTGAGTGGTCGAGCGCGCGGGGGTCTACATAGTCGTATTCGACGGCATAGCCGGGGCGGATGATGCGGGCTTTTTCCAGGCCGGGGATGGAGTGGAGGAGAAGCTCCTGCACGTCTTGCGGCAGGGAGGTGGAGATGCCGTTGGGGTAGATGGTGTCATCATCCAGCCCTTCGGGTTCCAGGAATATCTGGTGGCCGGGTTTTTCGGCGAAGCGCACCACCTTGTCCTCGATAGAGGGGCAGTAGCGCGGGCCGCGCCCGGCGATGTTGCCGCCATAAACCGCTGATTTATGGATGTTTTCACGGATGATCCGGTGGGTTTCTTCCGTGGTTTTGGTGATGCGGCAGGAGATTTGCGGGTTGGTGACGGCTTGGGTGAGCGCCGAGAACGGTTCGGGCGGGTCTTCACCTCTATCTTCGGGCAGGCCGTTCCAGTCGATGCTGGCTTTGTGCAGGCGCGGGGGGGTGCCGGTTTTCAGGCGGCCCAGGGGCAGGTTGAGGCGGGCAAGCGAGGCGGCAAGCGTAATGGAGGGGGCGTCGCCGATGCGGCCGCCCTTTTTCATTTCTTTTCCGAAATGTAATATGCCATTGAGGAAAGTGCCTGTGGTGAGGACGATGGCGGCGCAGGCGATGCTTTGGCCGGTGGCGAGGGTGATGCCGGTGAGGTGGCCGCTATGCTGTTCGATGGATGCGGCCTCGCCTTCCAGAATGGTGAGGTTTGGCTGCGCGGCGAGCAGGGCTTGGACGGCGTTGCGGTAGAGTTTACGGTCGGCCTGGGCGCGCGGGCCGCGCACGGCGGGGCCTTTGCCGCGGTTGAGCAGTTTGAAATGGATGCAGGCGGCGTCTGCGGCTTTGCCCATGAGGCCGTCTAGCGCGTCGATCTCGCGCACCAGGTGGCCTTTGCCGATGCCGCCAATGGCGGGGTTGCAGGACATCTCGCCCAGTTGGCTGGTGCGCTGGGTGACGAGCAGGGTGGCAGCGCCGGAACGGGCCGATGCGGCGGCGGCTTCGGTGCCGGCATGGCCGCCGCCGATGATGATGACATCGTAGTGCATGGGCGGGGTTTAGAGGATTTGTGCCGTTGTGGCCACGGGTTTTGGGCGGGGCTGCCAGGTTGGGTGCCGGTGGCGTGGAGATGGATCGCCGCGCTGCGCTCGCGATGACGGTATTTGCCGGTGAGGGCGCGCGCAGCGTGCTTGACGCGCCTGAGCACGGTGCTCGGCTACGGAAAGCGGGGGCTACTCTTCAGCGCAGGCTGGCGTTCAGCTTCTCCAGCGCGGCGCTGCCGGGGCAGAGCTTGTCGTCCCCCAGGCTGTTCAGCGGTGTGGCGCTGGTGCCGAGCAGGCCGTGCATCTCTTCGGCGCCGGGTTCCACGTAGAGCAGGCCGGTGACGATTTCGCCCTGGGCTTTGCGGGCTTCCAGGAAGGCGCAGGCGGCGGCGTGGTCGCGCGGGTCGTAGTCGTTTTCGTCCAGCTTGCGCAGGCGCAGCAGGGAGCCGTCGTGCTGGCGGACCACTTCCACCGTGCCGGGCTGGTAATCGGCGGTGATTTCCGCGCGGCCCGTTATGACATCGAGGAAGTTCACCGCCTCGTTGTGTTCACGCACATAATCGAAGCTCTTGGTGGAGCCTTGATGGTTGTTGAAGGTGACGCAGGGGGAAATGACGTCGATAAAGGCAGCACCCTTATGGGTAAGGGCGGCTTTGATGAGGGGGACGAGCTGGGCTTTGTCGCCCGAGAAGCTGCGGGCGACAAAGCTGGCGCCAAGCTGCAGGGCCATGCCGGCGAGGTCTATGGCTTCGTCTTTGTTCGTGGCGCCGCCTTTGCTTTTCGCACCTTTGTCTGACGTGGCGGAGAACTGGCCCTTGGTGAGGCCGTACACGCCGTTATTTTCCACAATATAGGTCATGTTCACGCCGCGGCGCATGGCGTGGGCGAACTGGCCGAGGCCGATGGAGGCGGAATCGCCATCGCCGGACACGCCGAGATAGATGAGATCGCGGTTGGCGAGGCTGGCGCCGGTGAGGACCGAGGGCATACGGCCATGCACGGCGTTGAAGCCATGGGCATTGCCCAGGAAATAAGTAGGGGTTTTGGAGGAGCAGCCGATGCCCGACAGTTTGGCGATGCGGTGCGGGGGGAGGTCCAGCTCGAAACAGGCGCGGACGATGGCGGCGGAGATGGAATCATGCCCGCACCCGGCGCAGAGGGTGGAGATGGCGCCCTCGTAATCGCGCCTGGTATAGCCGAGCGCGTTGCAGGCGAGCGAGGGGTGATGGAATTTTGGTTTGGGGAGGAAGCTCATAGGGCGCTCCTGACGAGATTTTGGGCGGCGGGCAGAAAAGCCGCGATTTTTTCGATGATTTTGGTGGCGGTGATGGGCGAGCCGTCGAAATGCACGGCGCGTTTGAGCTTGGCCGGGCTTTCTTCCAGCTCGTTGATGAGCAGGGTGCGGAGCTGGCCGTCGCGGTTCTGCTCCACGACGAAGATTTGGTCGTGCGCGGCGATGAAGTTGCGGACATCGTCGTTGAAGGGGAAGGCGCGGATGCGGAGCAGGTCGAGATTGATGTTGTGGCGGGCGAGGATTTCCTGTGCCTCGCGCATGGCGGGGCTGGTGGAGCCGTAATAGATGGCGCCGATTTTTGTTGCGGTATCGGCGGAAATGAGCTGCGGCGGCGGGACGAGGGATTCGGCGGTGCGGAATTTTTTCAGCAGGCGTTCCATGTTATCGGCATAGGCCGTGCCGGATTCGGTGTATTTGGCGTAACGGTCCTTCGATGTGCCGCGGGTGAAATAGGCGCCGCGCGTGGGGTGGGTGCCGGGATAGGTGCGGTAGGGGATGCCGTCGCCATCCACATCGAGATAACGGCCGAAATCCGAGCCTGCTTCCAGCTCGGCTTCGGTCATCACCTTGCCGCGATCCATGTGGCGGGAATCATCCCAGGTGAGGGGGCGGCAGAGGCGTTCGTTCATGCCGATATCGAGGTCGAGCATGACGAAAATGGGGGTTTGCAGCCGGTCGGCGAGGTCGAAGGCCTGGGCGGAGAAGAGGAAGCTCTCATGCGGGTCTTCAGGGAAAAGCAGCACATGCTTGGTGTCGCCGTGGCTGGCATAGGCGGCGGCGAGGATGTCGCATTGCTGGGTGCGGGTGGGCATGCCGGTGGAGGGGCCGGCGCGTTGCACGTCGAACAGCACGGCGGGGATTTCGGCGAAATAGGCGAGGCCGAGGAATTCCTGCATCAGCGAGATGCCGGGGCCGGAGGTGGCGGTGAAGGCGCGCGCGCCGTTCCAGCCAGCACCTATGACCATGCCGATGGAGGCGATTTCGTCCTCGGCCTGGACGATGGCGAAGTTGTTTTTGCCCGTTTCCTGATCCACCCGGTAGCGGGTGCAATATTTGGTGAAGGCTTCCACCAGCGAGGTGGAAGGAGTGATGGGATACCAGGCGGCGACGGTGGCGCCCGCATATACGGCACCGAGGGCGGCGGCGGTGTTGCCGTCTATGGTGATGCGGTCTCCCACCTGGTCTGACCGGCGGATGGTGAGGCCGATGGGGCCGTTGAGATGGGTGAGCGCGTAATCGCGCCCCATGTGCAGGGCGTGGATGTTGGGCGGGATGAGTTTTTCCTTGGCGCGGAACTGCTCTTTGATGAGGGTTTCGATGACCTCGATCTCGATATCGAGCAATGCCGCCAGCGCGCCAACGTAGATGATGTTTTTGAAGAGCTGGCGCTGGCGCGGGTCGGCATATTCGCGGTTGCAAAGCTCGGTGAGCGGCATGCCGATGATGTTGATGTCATCACGGAATTTGCCTTGCGGAATGGCGCGGGTGGAATCGTAGAAGAGATAGCCGCCGGGAACGATGGAGGCGATGTCCTGGTCCCAGGTTTGCGGGTTCATCGCCACCATTAAATCGGTGCCGTCGCGCGCGCCAAGGTGGCCTGCTTCCGACACGCGGATTTCGTACCATGTGGGCAGGCCCTGGATGTTGCTGGGGAAGATGTTGCGCGTGGCAACGGGCACGCCCATGCGGATGATGGATTTGCCGAAGAGCTGGTTGGCGCTGGCCGAGCCGGAGCCGTTGACGTTGGCGAATTTGATGACGAAGCCGTTGATGGCGGTGATGGCTTGCGCCTGTTGTTTTACGATTTGCAGCATGAAGCCCCCGCTTTGGCGGTGGTGAGGAGAAAGCGTTGCATGTCCCAGGCGCCGGTTGGGCAGCGCTCGGCGCACATGCCGCAATGCAGGCACACATCTTCGTCTTTGACCATGACGCGGCCTGTGTGCAGCGGGCCGGAGACGTAGAGGTCTTGGGTGAGGTTTTGCGCCGGGGCGCTGAGGCGGGTGCGCAGCTCCGGTTCTTCGGCGTTTTCGACGAAGCTGATGCAATCGGTGGGGCAGATATCGGTGCAGCCGTCACATTCGATGCAGAGATTGTCTGAGAAGACGGTTTGCACGTCGCAATTCAGGCAGCGCTCGGCTTCGGCGAGGGCGAGGCCAAGGTCGAAGCCGAGCTCGACCTCGGCCTTGATGTTGTTAAGGGTTATGGATTTCTCGGCATGGGGCACGGGGATGCGGCGGTCATCGGAAATCTCGTTGCCGTAGCTCCATTCGTGAATGCCCATTTTCTGGCTGGCGAGGGTGACATCCGGTGGCGGCCGGTCGCGTAGAATATCTTTGCCGGTGCAGAGAAGGTCGATGGAGATGGCGGCCTGATGGCCATGGGCGACGGCCCAGATGATGTTCTTGGGGCCGAAGGCGGAATCGCCGCCGAAGAAAACGCGCGGGTGGGTGGAGCGGAAGCTGGTTTCGTCCACCACCGGCATGCCCCATTTGTCGAATTCGATGCCGGCATCGCGCTCGATCCATGGGAAGGTGTTTTCCTGGCCGACGGCGATGAGGACATCGTCGCAGGGCATGTGTACATCCGGCTCGCCGGCGGGGATGAGGTTGCGGCGGCCTTTGGCGTCGTACGCGGCTTTTACCTTTTCGAAGACCATGCCGGTGAGCTTGCCGTTTGCGTGGATGAATTCCTTGGGCACCAGGAAATTGAGGATGGGAATGTCCTCGTGCATCGCGTCTTCTTTTTCCCACGGGCTGGCTTTCATTTCCTGGAAGCCGGAGCGGACCACGACTTTTACGTCCTCGCCGCCCAGGCGGCGGGCGGAGCGGCAGCAATCCATGGCCGTGTTGCCGCCGCCGAGCACGATGACGCGCTTGCCGATGGAGTTTATGTGGCCGAAGGAGATGGAGGAAAGCCAGTCTATGCCCAGATGGATGCTGGCGGCGGCCTCCTGGCGGCCGGGAAGATCGAGGTCGCGCCCGCGCGGGGCGCCGGTGCCGATGAAGATGGCATCAAACCCGTCATCCAGCACGGCTTTGAGGCTGCTGACGCGCGTGTTGTAGCGGCGGGTGATGCCGAGATTTTCGATATAGGCGCATTCCTCGTCGAGCACCGTGTCTGGCAGGCGGAATTTGGGGATTTGCGTGCGCATCATGCCGCCGCCGGCAACGTTGTCGTCGAACAGGGTGATGTCGTAGCCGAGCGGGGCGAGGTCTCGCGCCACGGTGAGCGAGGCGGGGCCGGCGCCGATGAGGGCGATGCGGTTGCCGTTTTTTTGCGTGGCAGGCTTGGGCAGGAGGGTTGCTATGCCGTCTTTATAATCGGCGGCAACGCGCTTCAGGCGGCAGATGGCGACGGGTTGTTCTTCCACGCGGCCGCGGCGGCAGGCGGGTTCGCAAGGGCGGTCGCACACGCGGCCGAGAATGCCGGGGAAGACGTTGGACTGCCAGTTGAGCATATAGGCATCGGTATAACGCCCGGCGGCGATGAGGCGGATATATTCAGGGACCGGCGTGTGGGCCGGGCAGGCATATTGGCAATCGACGACTTTATGGAAAAAGCCGGGATCGCTGATATTGGTTGGCTGCAACCTTCTTCCCTCCGTGCAGCCCGTCAAGCGGGCTGGAACGGCGGCTTTTGCGGGGCATGCAATGGCCTGTATTCAAGCTGCTAGCGGGGTGTTCTGTTTATCCGCAGCCCGGACGGCGGCTGCGGCGCAAAACATAGGCGCAAAAGCCGTGACCGGGCAATGGGCGGAACGAAAGCGTGAAAGCCGCCGCCATGGGGCTGGCTGAGGTGGCGCGGGCTGGAGTTTGTAAGGTTTGATTACCCCGGCATGGCTACCTATATGCCTAAAGCATCGCGGATTTGACGGTAAGGAAGGCATGAGGTGACTGAGAGGGGGGAGCAGGAGCGTGTAATGACTGCCCCGGTGTGCCGCGTGACGGCGTGCGCAAGCCTGCCGTTTGTTATTAAACGCGATGGGACCTGGCTGTATAAGGGCAGCCCGATTACGCGCAAGCCCATGGTGTGCTTGTTCTCGACCATTTTGCAGCGCGATGGGGAGGGACGTTATTGGCTGGAAACGCCAGCCGAACGCGGTACGATTGAGGTGGAGGATGCGCCCTTCGTGGCGGTGGAGATGGATTGGAACGGCCAGGGCAAGGACCAGGTTTTGTGTTTCCGCACCAATGTAGACCAATGCGTGGTGGCGGGGCCGGAACACCCGATACGCGTGGCGCATGATTTGCTGAGCTGCGAGCCGACGCCTTATCTTCGGGTGCGTGATGGAAAGGGCAGATACCCGATTGAGGCGCGGATTAACCGCGCGACCTATTACGAGCTGGTTGCGCTGGCCGAGCCGGGTATGGTGCGCGGGCGCAAGGTGCTGGGCGTGTGGAGCGACGGGGTGTTTTTTCCGCTGGGTGATTTGCCTGCCGGGTGTTGCGATTAAAACCAGAGGCGGCGCAGCATGAATACGGATGAGCTGCGGGCGCGGTTATGCGCGACGGTGCCGCGCCAGGAATTGCCGCTGGCGGGCAACCGCGCGGCGGCCGTGCTGGTGGCGCTGGAGCCTGGGCGCGGCGTGTGGCTGACCCGGCGCAGTACCAGGATGATGAACCATGCCGGGCAGGTGGCGTTTCCGGGGGGGAAGCTGGACCCTGAAGATGCCTCGGTGGAGGCGGCGGCGCTGCGTGAGGCGTGGGAGGAAATTGGGCTTGACCCGCATGGTGTGGAAATTTTGGGGCGGCTGGATGAGCAGGTGACTGTGACCGGGTTCCACATGACGCCGGTGGCGGCGCTGGTGCCGCCCGGTGTGCGGGTGAGCATTGCCTCGGACGAGGTGGTGGAGGTGTTCAGCCTGCCTTTTGCGGACCTGTTGGACCCGGCCTTGCCGCACCGGCGCATTGCCAGCGCAGAAGGGCATGAGCGGCAGTTTTATGTGTGGCCGCATGAGCGGCATGTGATCTGGGGTGCCACGGCGGAGATATTGCGCCAGCTGGCTGCGCGGCTGCGGGGGGCGGCTTGATTATTATGCCCGGCATGGCGGCGATATGGGCGGCGTTGCCCGAGGCGCGGGTGGTGGGTGGCGCGGTGCGCGACTGGCTGGCCGGGCGCGAGGTGGCGGATGTGGATTTTGCCGTGCCGCTGGCGCCCGATGTGGTGATGGCGCGCGCGGCGGCGGCGGGGCTGAAGGCGGTGCCGACCGGCATTGCCCATGGCACCGTGACGCTGGTGGCGGAAGGCCACGGTTTTGAGGTGACAAGCCTGCGGCGCGATGTTGAGACGGATGGGCGCCATGCGGTGGTGGCGTTTACCGATGACTGGGAAGAAGATGCCGCGCGGCGGGATTTTACCATTAATGCCATGTCCGCCGCGCGGGATGGCACGGTGTATGATTATTTTGGCGGGCGGGCGGATTTGGCGGCGGGAAGAGTCCGCTTTGTCGGCCAGGCGGCGGCGCGGATTGAAGAGGATTATTTGCGCATATTGCGGTTTTTCCGGTTTTTTGCCCGTTATGGGCGGGGCGCGCCGGATGCTGAGGCGGTGGCGGCGGTTATGGCGCTGCGGGCAGGGGTAAACACACTCTCCGCCGAGCGCGTGTGGAGCGAGATTAAGCGGATATTAATGGCGCCGGACCCGGTGTTTTCCGTGCGGCTGATGGCGGAAACAGGCGTGCTGCTTTTGCTGTTGCCCGGTGCGGATGTAGCGCGGCTGGTGGCGCTGGTGGCGGCGGGGGCGCCGGTGGACCCGATGTTGCGTGTGGCGGCACTGTGGCGCGGGGATGTTGCCGGTTTTGCGGCACGCTGGCGGTTGAGCGCAGCTGAGGCGGCGCGGCTGGAGGCGCTGATGATGCCGAACCATCTACGCCCGGAATATGATGATGCGGCCTTGCGCCGGGCCTTGGCTGATACGCCAAGTGAGGTGCTGGTGGACCGCATTTGGCTGACGGGCCGTGCGGGGCCGGGCTGGGAGGCGCTGCGGGCGCGGCTTTTACGCATGGCGCGGCCGGTTTTTCCGCTGCAGGGGCGCGATTTGGCGGTGCTGGGCATGAAGCCCGGGCCGGGGATGGGCGAGGCGCTGCGCGCCGCCCGGGCCTGGTGGCTGGAAGGCGGGTGTGTGGCCGGTGCCGCTGCCTGCCTGGCGCGGGTGAAGGAGGCGGTAGATGGTGATGGAAGAGCGTTTGGCCCGTGAGACTACCAGGGCAACCGCTCCCGGCGCAAAATCTGCTCCGGCTCCGCACGCGGCCACTTCCGCCGCCGACCCTCGCCAGTTATAATCGTTATATGCATCACACTATGACCGCTGCTGCGCTCTTAAGTTGAGACTTAAGAGCGCAGCAGCACGCTCATGCTGTGATCTCGCAAGACGGCTCCCACCGGAGGCTTACTTCCGAACGATAGCCAGATCGCTTGCATCCGGTGAACTGACGCGGGCCTTACTTTTTCAGGTGTCGCTGCGGCGATATTGAACGCGGCCTCGCTCGCTTCAGGCGTCTGTCACCACCGCTCAGAATCGATAGGAAAGCCCGCCAGCTACGCTGAAGTTCGCTGGCCTCGAAACACTTCCGAATTGTGTTCCGAAAGAGCTGTTGATGGCGAGGTTATTCGCGACCCGGAAAGAGAGCCCAGCGACAATCTGCCCATATGTCTGATTTCCCGCATCTACAACTGGCGTAGCATCTACGATAGCCGGCGTAGACAGCTGGGATGTAACTATAAATCGAACCGGGTTAAGAAATGCGTGATTTGCTGTCAGATTGATGTAGGAATTCAAAATACTACCGCGCATGGGAAGGTTCAACCGGAGTTGCATGCCGACCGATCCGATGAACGAGTTTAGTGTTTGCGCGGCGATGGATTGGGTAAGCAGCCAGTCTCCCGATTCCGTATAGCCATTCTCCCGGACTGTGGCGTAATTGAGTTCCAGAATGGGCCCGGCCCTGAAATCGCCGTTGCCTAGCAGAAGATTGCCCGCACGTACCGCGACGACCGCGTCCGGCCCGCTGGTCTTGCCGTTGATGTTGTCGATTACGCCTGGTCGAGAGATCGTGTAGTTGTCATGTCCGGCCACACCCGCGAAATCCAGGAAATAGCCCGCGCTGGACCAGGAGCCGTACAAGGCCAGTTTTTCTGTATTGATTTTGACGTTTCCGAAGCCCTGGTTGAGTGAAGCCTGTGGGGTTGAGTAGTTGAAAGCCGCCCCCAGGAGCAGGTTTGGGCTGGCGTGATAATCCACACCGACGCTGACACCCGGCGCGGAATAATTCATACCCAAGGCAAACATCTGGTCGTTCTGACTTCCGGTGATATCTGTGCCCTGGAGATAAACGGAGAGCGGCGACCCGTTGTCGCCGGGAGCCTGTGACCCGTCTAGTGAGCGGTCGTCATCCAATCGGGAAAACACGGAATCCGAGAAGGCGCGCGCACCGATCATTCCGAGCTCACCTTGTGCTGCTATGGTGGAGGGCGCATCAACTTGGTTGGTCTCGTAGCGAGAAAGCAACGCATATCCAGCATTTGTAAGATGCTCTCCGTCCCATGAAAAATATTGATCTTGCTGCGCCACGGTGCCATTGGCGCAAGAAGCGACTGCAAGGCAATCCTGCGTGGGATTGATGAATCCATAGAGACCAGGATTGGCGAGAACCCGCTGCTGCAGAGTTGTCATGTCAAAGTAGAACACCCTCACGCCCGAACGCGCGATGGGCGCCAGGTCGGCTGAAATCATCGGAAAGATCTGAGAATAAAATGAGTGATATATTGAATTGCCTGCTCCATACGGCATCAAGGACATGTCTGGGGGGGAGAGAACGGTGAGATTGCGCGCGCCGGCACCGACGAGATTCTTGACATCGGATAAAAAATTCGCGCTCGTCTGTACGGCTGCGGCCGTGATCTGCGCTCCCGTCGCATTCGGATAGCTTTGCTGCAGCAGCAACCCGTCATTGCCACCAGCCGTAGTCAGATCTACGAGGTCGCTTTCATTGAAATGGCCGCCGCTGTCAAGAAATGTCTGAATTTCCGTCGCGGTGCCGGGTAGGGTATAACCGCCTGGATACAATGTATTGAAAGCGTTCGCCGTCCCGGTCGCAGCGCCACCCACCGCGTAATTATAAACCGATGATGTCGGCAAAGCATAATGATATTCCAGTGCATCGCCCATCGACATGCCATTGCTGAGCCTGCCATCCGGATAAGTCGGCGGTGGCGGGGATACGCCAGAGGCCTTGAGCGTATTACCCCAATCGGCATAGCTGTCACCGAATATTGTGAGGCTCTTGTACTGACCGGCGGCCTGCTGTCCGTACAGATTTTTCATGAAAGGATATTGCGAGACATAGGCCCAGACATCAGGCTGCGGCACGATGGGCTCCGCGACATATTCCTGGGCCTGCGCTGGCGACAGGCCGACCGCCATGCAGCCGGCCATGATGAGCACAAAGATGGCGGATTCCAGGTGTGGTAGGCAGGATATTTTGGCTCTCATTTTGCTCCCCTTCATCGTGTTTTTCTTGAGTGTTTTATTGATTGCGTTTTGATACGGCTCTTTTGTGAACGGAGGCGGCATAGCTCAACAATCGCCAGCCAATCTGGACCATCGATCGAACGGCAGCATGCGCGATAGAATCTTTGTAACGGGTGAGCGCCCGGCGCGGTACTCCCTTCTCACCGAAGAGACGTCAAGGATGGATATGTCGAGTTTATTTTGACGCCGATGTGGAGTTCTTAAATGAGCTGAGCAACATCATCCATTTGAATTCATGATGGAATGTTTAGATTCGTGACCTTATGTTGTAGAGATGGCTATAAAAGTTCTACGATCGCTTAACTGTTGCGAAATTGCGACGGTGTCTGCCCTGTCACCTTCAAAAAAACCGTCGAGAGATGGCTGGCGTCCGCGAAGCCGACCTCCTCTGCAATTTCCTCGAGCGACCGCGATGTGGTCAGGATCAGCTGCTTTGCGCGTGTCACTCGGACATGGATAATGTACTGATGCGGCGAGAGCCCCATTGATATTTTGAACGCGCGGCTAAAATGACCTGTGCTCAATGCAACTTCTCGCGACAACCGGTCGAGCGTCAGCTGACCGGCAAACTCCTCATTAATCAAGCTTTTTAGGCGAGCGCATTGCCGTCGCGACAATCCTCCCTTCGATGTGGAAGGGGAGTCTCCCGGGGAGACCTGCAAGCAGCGCAGAACAGAAATGGCGGCAGACTGCATAAAAACGGGTCCGGCATGACATCCTTGGCGAACGTCCGCTCGTATGGCCATCAGTAGATGCTCCAAACTTCGGGATCTTAACTTGTCTGTGGAAAATATCATGGATTGAAATGGGCGTTCGAAAGCCTTCTCGATAAAGGAGGGTGGAAGATAGATGCCTAAGAGTCTGACTCTGAATGGTAGTCTACCTAACTTTGACGTGCGATTTTTCTTGTGAGCATTCGGATGTTGGCGAGCAGGACCCATGCTTTTGCACTGGCGATTGTTGCCTCGAAATCCTTTGCGAGG
>JAKBCD010000313.1 GCA_021808205.1 Pseudomonadota bacterium
GCTCCGTTCCTCGAACCGGGAGATCGGCACCCCCTGCCAATCCCCGAAATCCTGTTCGATGAAGGCTGGATCTATCAATCTGTCATGGTCCGGGTAGCCCGCGCGCACCAGCGCGTCGGCGGTGAGCTGCGTGCGGGTAAGCGGCGTGCACACCACCCGCGCCGGGCGCGGCAGCCTCGCCGCCAGGGCCGAATACGCGCTCCATTGCGCCGCCATGGTTTCAGCGCACACGGGCACATCGTTGGTGCCATATAGAAACGCCAGGGAATCCCGGTGAACCAGGGCGTGGCGGATGAGCCAGAATTGATGCATGATCATCCCCCGATCGATATCAGCGCGCGGCGGATTCGCCCACGGCGAAACAACAGCAAGCCGACGCTCAACGCCGCCCGCTGGCCCAGGGCGGGCAGGTTGGAGGAGAACAGCATCATCACCGGGCCGGACGCAAATGAATCATCACGCCAGGACAGAAAGGCGAGAATTGTGGCGGGAAGCAGGCCGCGGCATGTCCGAATCGCGGATGCGGCGGGTGGGCAGGGTGGCTCCGTCAACCGCCGGAGCCGGGAGAGCCTATTTCGCCGACGCGGCCTTTAATTGGTCGAAGGCTTCAAGCGCCTGCGCGGCATACATCACCGAAGGCCCGGCGCCCATGTAAATCGCCATGCTCATGGTCTCCAGCACCTCCTCCCGGCTGGCACCCTGCTTGGCGGCGGCCTCGGCGTGATAAGCGATGCAAGGCTGGCAGCGCACCGCCACGCCAATGGCCAGCGCGATCAGCTCCTTGGTTTTATGGTCCAGCGCCGTGCCGCCATGCGCTCCTTGCGCCAGGGCGGAAAAGCCCTTCATCGCCTCCGGCGCGCCCTGGCGGAGGTTTTTTACTCCGCCATTCATGTCGTTAATCAGTTGAACCCAATCCTGAATCATATCCTGGCCTCCTGTTGTTGGGGTCCCAGCCATAGCTGCCTTGCGCGGCGCCCGCCTTGATCTCGCTCAGGTGTTTGAAAAAACCGGACTCGCACCTGGCTGCCAACGGGTCTATGCCCGGGCATGGATTCACTGGCGCTCTATTTTCACTGGCCCTTCTGCCTGGCCAAATGCCCATATTGCGATTTCAACTCCCATGTACGTGAGCGCCTGCCACAGGCAGAGATGCTGGCGGCGCTGAAAACGGAGCTGGCGTTTGAGGCTGCAAGGCTGGGGCAGCGGCGTGTGGGCTCGATCTTTTTCGGCGGCGGCACGCCGAGCCTGATGGACCCGCAGAGCGTGGCGGAATTAATTTCCGCTGCGGCGCGACTGTTTGAAATCGCGCCCGAGGCGGAAATCACGCTCGAAGCCAATCCCACGAGCGTCGAGGCTGCCAAATTCTCGGCCTACCGCGCGGCTGGGGTCAACCGCGTTTCAATCGGCGTGCAGAGCTTTGACGAGCAGGCGCTGCGCTTTTTGGGCCGCCAGCACAGCGCCGCGCAGGCAATAGCGGCAATTGAATTGGGTGCGTCTATCTTTCCGCGCATATCGTTCGATTTAATTTATGCTTTGCCGGGCCAAACCCAGCCAGCCTGGCGGGCGGAGCTGCGCCGGGCGTTGGACCTGGCAGCGGACCATCTCTCGCTCTACCAGTTGACCATCGAGGATGGCACCAAATTCGCCACCCTGCATGCAAGGGGTGAATTCGTGCTGCCGGATGAGGATGAGGCCGAGGCGCTCTATGACATCACGGCGGAAGAAGCCGCGCATTATGGGCTGCAACGCTACGAGGTTTCCAACTACGCCAAGCCCGGCGGGGAGAGCCGGCATAACCTGACCTATTGGCGCTATGGCGATTATGCGGGCATTGGCCCCGGCGCGCATGGGCGGCTTTCCCTGGGTGGCAGGCTGCTGGCCACCACCCGCCACCGCGCCCCGGAAGCCTGGATGGAGCGCGTTGCCGCGCATGGCCATGGCACCACGCTGGAGGAAGAAATCCTCACGCAAGACCGTGCCCGGGAGGCGCTGATCATGGGGTTGCGCCTGCAAGAAGGCATTTCTGTCCCCCGTTTCGCCGCCCGCACTGGCATGGCCCTGATGGACGCGCTGGAGCCCGATATTCTGCAGGAATGCATCGAGGAAGGGTATCTGACATTCTCCGGCGAGCGGCTGGCCGCCACCGCGCAGGGGACCAAAAGGCTGGACGCATTGCTGCCCGCCCTGTGCCGATAGTATAGGCACCCCCGAATAAGGGATTTTCGATGCGCTATGTTTCGACGCGGGGGCAGGCCCCGGAGATGGATTTTGCTGGGGTGCTGCTGGCGGGCCTGGCCGCCGATGGCGGGCTTTACATGCCGGCCAGCTGGCCGCGTTTTTCGTCCGCCGAGCTGAAAGCCCTGCGCGGGCTGCCTTACCCGGAGCTGGCGGCCAAGATTATCGCCCCGTTTACGGCGGGCAGCATCAGCGAGGCCGAGCTTCTGGGCATGTGCCGTAAGGCTTATGCGGGGTTCGCGCATAAGGCCATTGTGCCGTTGGTGCAGGTGGACACAAACCTCTACGCGCTGGAGCTGTTCCACGGCCCCACCCTGGCCTTCAAGGACATGGCGCTGCAATTGGTGGGGCATCTGTTCGAGCATGTGCTGGCAAGCCGCGGCGAGAGGGTGCGGATTGTGGGTGCGACCTCCGGCGATACCGGCTCGGCTGCCATCGAGGCTGTCGCGAACCGCAAGAATATCGACATCACCATCCTGCACCCTGAGGGCAAGACCTCCGAGGTGCAGCGCCGCCAGATGACGACGGTGCAAGCCGATAACGTGCTGAACATCGCGGTGGCGGGCAATTTCGACGATTGCCAGGACCTGGTGAAGGCGATGTTCGCGGATGCGCCGTTCCGGGCGGAGATGAATCTCTCGGCGGTGAATTCCATCAATTTCGCCCGTATCGCCGCGCAGATTCCCTATTATGTTTACGCCGCGTTGAATCTGGGTGCGCCCGAGCGCGAGGTGGCGGTGGCGGTGCCCACCGGGAATTTCGGCAATATTCTGGCGGCCTGGGCGGCTAAGCAGATGGGCCTGCCGATCGCCAAATTCATCGTCGCCTCCAACCGCAACGATATTTTGTTCCGCTTCCTCAATAACAACGATATGAGCATGTATGGCGTAATGCCGAGCCTGTCTCCCTCTATGGACATTCAGGTCAGTTCCAATTTCGAGCGGCTGCTGTTTGAATTTTTAGGCCGGGACGCGGCAAAGACTTCCGGGATTTTGGAAGATTTCCGGCTTGGCGGCCGGATGAATGTCCCACCTGACGTCTGGCAGGCCATCCGCCAGCAATTCCAGGGTTACCGGCTTGATGACGAGGCAACCCTGACGGAAATCGCCCGGTTCTGGACAGAGAGCGAGTATCTGGCGGACCCGCATAGCGTCATCGGCCTGGCGGCGGGGCGGGATTGCGGGCCGGTGGGAATGCCGGTGATCTGTGCTGCCACCGCGCACCCGGCCAAGTTCCCGGATGCCATCGAAAAAGCGGTGGGCAGCCGCCCGCCCCTAGATCGG
>JAKBCD010000314.1 GCA_021808205.1 Pseudomonadota bacterium
CCGGATGCAGGCCCGCAAAGGCGAGGTAGTGACCGCCAACACCAAGGGTGTTGAGTTTCTTTTCAAGAAAAACAAAATCACCTGGATAAAGGGTGCCGCTAAATTCACCGGCGCCCACGAGATCGAGGTCGAAGGTAAGGGCTACACCGCCAAGCATATCGTCATCGCCACCGGTTCTGAGTCAGTGCCGTTGAAGGGTGTTGAGGTGGATGAGACGCGCATCGTCACCTCCACCGGTGCGCTGGAGCTGAACAAGGTGCCAGGCCATCTGGTCGTCATCGGCGGCGGCGTGATCGGGCTGGAGCTAGGCTCCGTCTGGCGCCGCCTGGGCTCGGAAGTCACCGTTATCGAGTTCCTCGACAAAATCACCCCCACGATGGATGGCGAGATTTCCAAGTCTTTCCAACAGATTCTCACCAAGCAGGGTTTCAAGTTCAAGCTCGGCCATAAGGTCACTTCCGCCAAAATTGAAGGCGAGCAAGTGAGCCTGACCGTGGAGCCCGCCAAAGGCGGCGATGCCGAGACCATCACCGCCGATATCGTGCTGCTGGCCATTGGCCGCTGCGCCTACACCGCCGGGCTGAACCTTGCCGCCGCCGGGGTTGAAACCGATGAGCGCGGCCGCGTGAAAATCGGCCAGCATTTCGAGACCAATGTGCCGGGGGTGTATGCCATCGGCGATGTGGTGGCCGGTGCGATGCTGGCCCACAAGGCTGAGGAAGAGGGCGTGGCGCTCGCCGAAATTCTGGCCGGGCAGGCTGGTC
The DNA here is from genome assembly GCA_021808205.1 of Pseudomonadota bacterium. Next base: position 765 of record JAKBCD010000314.1, read on the forward strand.
ATGTGAATTACGGTGCCATCCCCAGCGTGGTTTACACTTGGCCAGAAATCGCCTCCGTCGGCCAGACCGAGGAAGAGCTGAAGGCCGCCGGCGTGGCTTATAAGGTAGGCAAATTCCCGTTCATGGCCAATGGCCGCGCCCGCGCCATGGGTGCCACTGATGGCTTCGTGAAGCTGCTGGCGGACAAAACCACCGACAAGCTGCTGGGTGCGCATATCATCGGGCCCGAGGCGGGCACGCTGATCGCCGAATGTGTCACTGCCATCGAGTTCGGCGCCTCGGCTGAGGATGTGGCCCGCACTTGCCATGCGCACCCGACCCTGAACGAGGTGGTGAAGGAAGCTGCCCTGGCCGTGGATGGCCGGGCGCTACATATTTAACGCCATGAGCATCCGTCTCGGCGTTAATATCGACCATGTCGCCACGCTGCGGAACGCGCGCGGCGGCAACCACCCGGACCCACTAACCATCGCGAAAGCGCTCGTCGGCTCGGGCATGGATGGCATCACCATCCATCTGCGCGAGGACAGGCGCCATATCCGCGACGCCGATGCCGAGGCGATCTGCGCCTGGGCCGGCAGACCAGTAAATTTCGAAATGGCGGCGACAAATGAGATGGTCGCCATCGCCACAAGGCTGAAGCCGCATGGAAGCTGTATCGTGCCGGAACGCCGGGCGGAGATCACCACCGAGGGCGGGCTGGATGTGGTCAATCAGCGTGAGGCGCTGCGCCCCGCCATCGCCCGGCTGAAGGATGCGGGCATCCGCGTCTCTCTGTTTGTGGACCCGGACGAGGCACAGATCCACGCCGCCGCCGAAGTTGGCGCGCAGGTGGTGGAGCTCCATACTGGCGCTTATGCCAACGGCAAATTGGGCGAGCTGGAGCGGCTGGCCGAAGGGGCCAGACTCACCGCCCATGTGGGGCTGGAATGCCATGCCGGACACGGACTGACCTTCGCGAACGTAACACCCATCGCCGCCCTGCCTGAAGTGGCCGAGCTGAATATCGGCCATTTTCTCATGGGTGAGGCGCTGCTCATTGGCCTGCCCGCCGCAATAGCGGAGATGAAACGGCTGATGATCGAGGCCAGACCGCGCTAAAAGCGGCGCTTATCCTCCGGAATGATGAAATAATTCCCTGACTTGCCTCTTTCATCCTTTTTTAAAAGCCGCACATAACGACAATGCCAGGAAGACGTGAAATCGTTGCGGGGGATATCGGTGGCACGAATGCGCGGTTTTGTGTTGCCGAAGTGGAGGACGGACATGTCCTCTCCTTGAGCGAACCGGTGAAGGTGAGAACCAGCGAACATGAGAGTTTCGCCGGCGCCTGGGCGGTGTTCGCAGAGCAGCTCGGCCGGGCGGTGCCGCAGGAAGCGACGATCGCCATCGCTTCACCGATTCACGGCGAGGCGATGAAGCTTACCAATAACCCATGGACCATCCGCCCCGCCGCGCTGAAACAGCAGATGGGGCTGGAGGCGCTGCGCTTCGTGAATGATTTCGGGGCCGTGGGCCATGCGCTCTCCCAACTCCGGCCCCACGACTACCAGCACCTGGCCGGGCCGGAGACAGGCCTGCCCGCGAACGGGGTGATCACCGTGCTCGGGCCTGGCACCGGGCTGGGGGTGGCGCATGTGCTGCGCCAGGGCGGCAAGGCGTTTGTGATGGAGAGCGAAGGCGGGCATGTGGGCTTTGCCCCGCTGGATGAGTTCGAGGATTCACTGCTGGCGCGCCTGCGCACCCGGCATGGACGGGTTTCGGCAGAACGCGTCGTCTCCGGCCCTGGCCTGCGGGAAATTTACACATCGCTGACCATGCAGGAGAGCGCACCATCAGAATTTTCAGACGATACCGCGCTCTGGCAGGCCGGCATTTGCGGGACCGACGAACTGGCCGCCGCCGCCGTGCAACGCTTCTGCCTGGCACTTGGAGCCGTTGCCGGAGACTTCGCCCTAGCGCATGGCGCACAGGCCGTAGTGATCGCGGGGGGCATCGTACCTCGCTTGGCAGGGATGTTGCCCCGAACCGGCTTTGCCCGGCGCTTCACAACGAAAGGGCGCTTCGAGGCGTTATTGGCGAACATACCCGTTAAGCTGATTATCCACCCTGACCCTGGATTGCTGGGAGCAGCAGCGGCTGCAGCTTCCACAACAGGTTGATCAAAATCACGTTATCTCTCCGACTGGTTGTTTTTTTTGATATTTTCTATGCTATCACCATACATAACGTGCACTAATTTATTTTTTATACACAAGGATGGCGTCGGTCATGGACATCGGTATCGATGCAGAAAACTCCGCATTCCAAGCATCGATGGAGAACCCTGGCTTTCTCATTCGCCGCCTGAATCAAATTTACGCCGCCTTGTTCGCGGAGGAGTCCGTCGGCCTCGACATCACCCCCGTACAGCTCTGCGTTCTTGCCGCCGTGGGCCGGAAAGGCGGGCGCGACCAATCAGCCATTGCAGAAGAAATCGGCGCCGACCGGGCGACGCTGGCCAGTGTCGCGGCCCGGCTGGAAGGCGGCGGACTTATCCGTCGTGCGGTAAGCCGCACTGACCAACGCCAGAAGCTACTGTTTCTAACGGCCAAAGGCAGGTCCATCCTCACCAAGATGCAGAAGCCCCTGGCCAACACCAATGAGCGCAGCTTGGCCCCTCTGGACCCGACGGAACGAGAGTTGTTCCTCTCTTTGCTCGCCATTCTGGTGGATGGCGGCAACCAACACGCCAGGGCGAAACTGCGCCT
>JAKBCD010000315.1 GCA_021808205.1 Pseudomonadota bacterium
TTGGCTTTTACCACGCTCTTGCCGAGCATGAGGTCGGCAAAAATTGTAACCTTGTTGGCCAGATCGGGGTCCGTCTGCGGTCCTGTGACCAGCTCAAGCAGGCGCATATAGCGTGGTGGGTTGAAGAAATGCGTGATAAGAAAATCGCGCTTGAAGCTCTCCGGTAACCCCTCTGTGAGTTTGGCCAGCGGAATGGTGGAGGTGTTGGAAGAGACAGCACTGCCGGGGCGACGCACCGCGTCTATCTTGCGGTAGAGATCCTGCTTGAGGTCTAACCGTTCGATGATGGCCTCCACCACCCAGTCGCAACTGGCGAGCTGAGGCAGGTCATCTTCGATATTGCCCGGCGTAACGAGCTTGGCGGCACGCTTGGACATGAAAGGCGCTGGCTCGCTTTTCAACATCTTGGCGATGGCGCCCTCGGCCTGAGCATTGCGGTTGGAGGCCCCGCCAGGCACGATATCCAGCAGCAGCACCGGTACGCCCGCATTGGCGAATTGCGCGGCAATCGCCGCTCCCATGGTTCCGGCGCCGATGACGGCCGCCTTTTGGATAGCCTCCATCACACGCGCTCCAGAATGGTGGCGATGCCCTGGCCCCCGCCGATGCATTGGGTAGCCAGCGCGTAGCGCCCGCCAATGCGGGCCAGCAGGCTGGCGGCTTTGCCGGTGATGCGCGCCCCCGTGGCACCCAGCGGATGGCCAAGGGCGATGGCCCCTGCATCGATGTTCACCTTGGCCGGGTTCAGCCCTAAATCGCGGATACAGGCGAGTGATTGCGAGGCGAAGGCCTCGTTCAGTTCCACCACGTCGAGGTCTGATACGGAAAGCCCAGCGCGCGCCAGAGCTTTCTTGGTGGCGGCGACCGGACCGATACCCATGATCTCCGGCGCGCAACCAGCTGTGGCGGCGGCGACGATGCGCGCCAAAGGTTTCAGGCCGTGTTTGGCGGCGTAATCTGCGGAGCAAACCAGCACGGCGGAGGCGCCATCGGTGAGCGGGGAGGAGGTGCCGGCGGTAACGGAGCCATCGGCGCTGAAAGCCGGTTTCAGGCCAGCCAGGGTCTCAGCGGTGGTCTCGGGCCGGGGGCAGCCATCTTCATCAACCATGCCCGCCTTGGTGGTGATCGGGATGATCTCGTCCTTGAAGTTTCCGGCCTTGATGGCGCCAGCGGCGCGGCGCTGACTTTCTACCGCGAAGGTCTCCTGCTCGGCGCGGGAGATATTCCATTTAGCCGCCACGTTCTCGGCTGTTTCGCCCATGCCCATGTAGGCAGCGGGGAGCTTTGCATAGAGGGCGGGGTTGGGCAGCGGATTGAAGCCCATCATCGGCACGCGGCTCATGCTTTCAACCCCCGCGGCGATGAATACCTCGCCAGAACCGGTGGCGATATGCCCGGCGGCGATATGGATGGCCTGCATGGAAGAGCCGCAGAAATGATTGACCGTGTAGCCGCCGACGGATTGCGGCAGGCCGGCATGCAGTGCCACCAGCCGGGCGAGATTCAGTCCCTGCTCGCCCTCGGGGAAGGCGCAGCCCAGAATCACGGCTTCAAGATCGGACGGAGTGACGCCAAGGCGCACAACCAGGGCCGCGATAAGCTCGGCGGCGATGTCATCTGGCCGGGTGCGGGCCAGCGCGCCTTTGTTGGCGAGGGTGAAGGGCGAGCGGGCGTAGCCCGCGATAACGGCTTGGGTCACAGTGATCTCCCGATCGGTTTGGCGGCGGCTTTTTTCGCCTGGCCGGTTTTGGGTTCGATGTTCGGCGCCAGGTCGGGCAGATTGCCCATCGCTTGCAGCGACTCCTCGCATTGCAGCTCGATCCTGCGCAGCTCGGTTAGGGTTTCCTCCACGGCGTGGCGCTGTTCTTCCAGCTTGTGCATGCGCTTCTGTACCGCCTTCAAGAGCGCCTTGGTTTGTTGCCCGTGGGTGGGATCGATATCGTAAAGCTCAATATATTCCTTGATCTCTTTGATGGAAAATCCAAGCCGCTTGCCGCGCAGGATGAGGATCATCCTGGCGCGGTCGCGTTGGGAATAGACACGCGTATTACCTGCCCGGCGAGGTGTGAGTAGCCCCTGCGCCTCGTAGAAATGAAGAGTGCGTACAGTAACCCCAAGCTCGGCGCCAAGCTGTGTCACGGTGTAAAGTGGGTCGTTATGCGACATGAGCAATCTTCCGGGAGCGATTTCAAAACCAACCAACGCATCATTTCGCCTATACCCTCGTCTGACGAGGAGCTGGCGCGGTCGGGTCATCAAAACTTCATCGTGACCCCCGCGGTAATGGAGTTGTCCGACGCTGAATAATTGCCGATTTGCGTGCCGCTCGGGGTGGGCAAGCTGCTCGAGGCGGTGCTGTGGATGCTGCCGCCAGGGGTGAAAACATGTCCATAGGCAAGGTCGGACGTGGTGGCCGGGGTGATCTTGTACTGCATGCCTACGCCGATATCGTAATGGTTTGCATCCGGCACGCGGGGGGTGCGGTTGGAATCCGTGACAGGGGATTCATCGAAGGCAAAACCGGCTTGCAGCATGATCCTGTCGGTGATCTGGTAATTGGTGCCCACGCCTGCGAACCAGGTATTGCGCCAGTTCTCGTAGATCACGGTACCGGGGAAGCCGTTGGTCGGGGTTACATGCAGGTTGTTGAGCAGAGCCCAATGTGTCCATTGCAGGCTGCCCATCACTGCCCAGGCCGGGGTGATCTGGTGGTAGATGCCGATGTCGATGGAATCCGGCATGGTAATGGTGGTGGTGGCAGGGCTGTTGCCTGCCACCAGAAGCGCCGCGGTGGCAGGGCTGAGAACGGAATATACCGCCGGAACAGTTATGTGCTGCGTGCCGCTGATATCTTGCCGAATGCGTGAATGGTAGTCGACGCCGATGCGCGTCGCGTTGTCAATTCTATAGAGTAATCCAAGATTATAGCCGAAACCGACTGTGGTGCCATGAACATCCGCGATTGGGTCTTGGCCGGTGGCGGCGCTCAGCACCGGCACGTTCAATGCCTGGGTGAGGCGGGCGTTGAAATATTCAAAAACCGGTCCGCCGCCGACGGAGACATGATCGTTGAGTTTATATGAGAGGGCGACGCCGAAATCCACGCCGGTGATGCTGGAAACGAGGCTCTGATAGCGGCCGACAAAATCGCGCGGATAAGAGGTGCGCTCGCCATACGGATTGGTGATGGAAAAGCCCAGCCGCCAATCTGGCGCCAGAACGAACACGCCATACAGCGAGCCAGACGCTGCGGGTGAAACGGCATTGCCGCCCTGCGTGCCGCTGACATTGCCGCCGGTGAGCGGGTTGGTGTTGTAGCCGGAGAAGGTGGCGGAGGGGCCGATATAGCTGATTCCGCCATCGACCTCGTTCTGGTCCAACAGCGCCATGCCGGCCGGGTTGGCCCAGGCGGTGGTGGCGTCATAAGCCTTTGCCTCGCCGCCGGTAAAAGCGTTGCCCAGCGCGTCGGCCGCGCCTTCGCGCAGGCCAAAGCCCGAGGCGT
>JAKBCD010000316.1 GCA_021808205.1 Pseudomonadota bacterium
CCCGGCGCCAAGCTGAGCCTTGGCGAAGGCGCGGGCGAAATTATTGTCCAGACCCATCACCTCGCCGGTGGATTTCATCTCCGGGCCCAAAAGCGTGTCCACATTCGGGAAGCGGGCGAAGGGAAACACCGCCTCCTTCACCGCCACATGGCGCGGCTGGATGGAATCGTCCAGGTTGAAGTTGGTAAGCTTTGCCCCCGCCATCACCAGCGCGCCGATTTTGGCCACCGGCACGCCGGTGGCCTTGGCAACAAACGGCACGGTGCGAGAGGCGCGCGGATTCACCTCCAGCACGTAGATCATGTCGTTCTGGATGGCGTATTGCACGTTCATCAGCCCCACCACGCCCAGCGCCTTGGCCATGGCGACGGTTTCCGCCCGCAGCTCTGCCACAATGGCGGGGGACAGCGAATAAGGCGGCAGCGAGCAAGCTGAGTCACCGGAATGGATGCCGGCTTCCTCGATATGCTCCATCACACCCGCCACATACACGTCCGTGCCGTCGCAGATGCAGTCCACATCCACCTCAGACGCCTCGTTAAGATAGCGGTCGATCAGCACCGGGTTGTCGCCGGAAACTCGCACGGCCTCGCGCATATAGCGCTCCAGCCCGGTGCGGTCGTAAACAATCTCCATCGCCCGCCCGCCCAGCACATAAGACGGGCGGATGATGACGGGGTAGCCAATCCGCTCGGCGATGGCGGCGGCCTGTTCGGTGGAGCGGGCGATGCCGTTATCCGGCTGGCGCAGGCCAAGCTTCTTTAACAGCTCCTGAAAGCGCTCGCGGTCCTCCGCCAAATCGATGGCATCCGCCGAGGTGCCGAGAATGGGAATGCCAGCTGCTTCCAGTGCCTGAGAAAGCTTCAGTGGTGTCTGCCCGCCATATTGCACAATGCAGCCCAGCAGCGTGCCTTTTTCCTGCTCCTTGCGGAGAAGTGAGAGCACGTCCTCATCGAACAGCGGTTCGAAATAAAGCCGGTCCGATGTGTCGTAATCGGTGGAGACGGTTTCCGGGTTGCAATTGACCATGATGGTCTCATAGCCCGCTTCGCGCAGGGCGTAGGCGGCATGCACGCAGCAATAATCGAACTCGATACCCTGGCCGATGCGGTTTGGCCCGCCGCCGAGGATGACGATTTTTTTGCGCTCTGACACATCGGCTTCGTCCAAAGGCGTGCCGTAAGAGCCTTCATAGGTGGAATACATGTAAGAGGTGGCGGAGGCGAATTCGCCCGCACAGGTGTCGATGCGTTTATAGACCGGCTTCACGTCCAGCTTTAGCCGCGCGGCGGTAACGGCCGTTTCCTTGTTGCCAGAAAGCTGGGCCAGGCGCTTATCGGCAAAGCCCATGGATTTCAGGCGGCGGAAACCGAAGGCATCGCGCGGCAGGCCGTTCGCTTTCACATCATTTTCAGCGTCGATGATCCCCTGCATCTGGCGCAGGAACCAGGGGTCAAACTTGCAAGCGGCGTGAATTTCCTCAACCGAAATCCCGGCGCGCAGCGCCTGCGCCGCCACCAGCAGGCGGTCCGGCCGGGGGGTGGAAAGGGCGGCGCGGAACGCATCCACCCCGCCATCGCCGGGGGCGGGCATCTCATCCAGTCCGGAGAGGCCGGTTTCCAAGCTGCGCAGGCCTTTCTGCAAGGCTTCCTGGAAATTGCGGCCAATCGCCATCGCCTCACCCACGGATTTCATCGAGGTGGAAAGCAACGCCGGGGTGCCGGGGAATTTCTCGAAGGTGAAGCGGGGAATTTTGATGACGACGTAATCGATCACTGGCTCGAAGGATGCAGGCGTGGCCTTGGTGATGTCGTTCTGCAGCTCATCCAGCGTGTAGCCAACCGCCAGTTTCGCCGCCACCTTGGCGATGGGAAAACCGGTAGCCTTGGAGGCGAGTGCCGAGGAACGCGAGACGCGCGGGTTCATCTCGATGACCACCATGCGGCCATCTTCTGGGTTGATGCCGAACTGCACGTTGGAGCCGCCGGTTTCCACGCCGATGCGGCGCAGACAGGCGATGCTTGCATCGCGCATGATCTGGTATTCCTTGTCCGTCAGCGTCAGCGCCGGTGCGATGGTAACAGAATCGCCCGTGTGCACACCCATCGGGTCGATATTCTCGATGGCGCAGATGATGATGCAGTTATCCGCCGCATCACGGACGACCTCCATCTCATACTCTTTCCAGCCGAGCACGGATTCCTCCACCAGCACCTCATTGGTGGGTGAAGCCTCAATGCCGCCCAGGCAGATGTCGAAGAATTCCTCGCGGTTATAGGCAATGCCGCCGCCGGTGCCGCCCAGGGTAAAGCTGGGGCGGATAACCGCGGGCAGGCCCACCTGCTCCAGTGCCGCCGCCGCTTCCTCTCTGGTGTGGGCGATGGCGGATTTCGGGCCCATGATGCCGATCTCGGCCATCGCGTCGCGGAATTTCAAACGGTCCTCTGCGCGGTCGATCACATCCGCCTTGGCGCCGATCAGCTCCACGCCAAGCTTTTCCAGCACGCCGGATTTAGCCAGCGACATGGCGGTGTTGAGGGCGGTCTGCCCGCCCATGGTCGGCAGCAGCGCGTCCGGTTTCTCCTTGGCGATGATCTTTTCCACCATCTCCGGCGTGATCGGCTCGATATAGGTGGCATCCGCGAGCGACGGATCGGTCATGATCGTCGCCGGGTTGGAGTTCACCAGGATGACGCGGTAACCCTCCTCGCGCAATGCCTTGCAGGCCTGCGCGCCGGAATAATCAAACTCGCAGGCCTGGCCGATGACAATCGGCCCGGCACCGATGATCATGATGGATTTGATGTCTGTGCGTTTGGGCATGATGATGTCCTGAAATTGTTTCGCAGGGCGCTGCCCCGCACAAACCGGAGCCTGTCGGCCCCGGACCCAAATATATGAGCAGGCCTCAGCCCATCAGCTCGACAAATCGCTTGAACAGATACGCGCTGTCGCTCGGCCCCGGGCTCGCTTCGGGGTGATACTGCACGGAGAACACTTTCTTTGCCTTGGCCTGGATGCCTTCGTTCGAGCCATCGAACAGCGACACATGCGTCACCTCCACACCTGCGGGCAGGCTCTTCTCATCCACCGCGAAGCCGTGATTTTGAGAGGTGATCTCCACCTTGCCGGTGGTCAGATCCTTCACCGGCTGGTTGGCGCCGCGATGCCCGCGCTCCAGCTTGTAGGTCTTGCCGCCCAGGGCCGTGGCCAGAAGCTGGTGGCCAAGGCAGATGCCGAAAATCGGCACGCCCGCCTTCATGATGCCCTGGATGGTGGGCACGGCGTATTTCGCCGTTGCCGCCGGGTCCCCGGGGCCATTGGAGAGGAACACGCCATCCGGGGTAAACCCCAATATCTGCTCGGCCGTATAGGTGGCGGGCACCACCGTCACCTGGCAGCCGGCGGAGGCCAGCGAGCGGAGAATATTGCGCTTGGCCCCGTAATCGATGGCGACCACACGCTTGCCGC
>JAKBCD010000317.1 GCA_021808205.1 Pseudomonadota bacterium
GCTTACGTGGGCATCACCCGCGCCAGGCAGCGCGCTATTATCCTGCACGCCGCCAACCGGCGCATTTATGCCAATTGGCAAAGCTCCATCCCCAGCCGATTTATAGACGAGCTGCCGGAAGACGTGATCCGCCGCTCCGGCTCCGCCCAGCCGCAAAACGCCCGCCCTGCCCTTGCCGCCACGCAATTCCCCGTGCAGCCCCGCCCCGCCCGTGCGAACAAAATCCCCGTCGGCGCACGGGTGTTCCACCAGACATTCGGCTATGGCCGCGTCATCGCCGCTGAAGGCGACCGGCTGGATATTGATTTCGAGACATCAGGAGAAAAGCGCGTGCTGGACCGTTTCGTGGAGCGCCAGAATGGCTGAGGAATTGCTGGACTGCGTCAGCCTGCGCGTGCCGGCCGAGGTAATGGAAACTTTCGAGGCCGCCCTCTCCAGCGTTTGCCGCGCCGTGTCCTTTTACCATGATGAAGATGCTGACGAATGGGACCTGCAAGGCGTTAAGGAACGTGGCGAATATGAGGAAGACCTCGCCGCCGCGTTGATGATCGCCGAAATAGTTTCCGGCTTCTCACCGCAAATCACCCGTGGGCTGGTACCCGTTGGCGGTTGGCTGGCCCGCACCCAGCAGGCTTTCCCGGAACAGCTTATCGGCACACGCTTTGCCGTGCGCGGCACCCATATTCAGGATGCGAAACTGCCAGGGCGCATTACCATCACGCTGGATGCCGGGCTGGCTTTTGGCACCGGCGAGCATAATTCCACCCGCGGCTGCCTGGTGACGCTAGAGGACCTGGTGAAACATCACCACCCGCAGCGGATTCTCGATCTCGGCACCGGCTCGGGCATTCTGGCCATCGCCGCCGCGAAACTGATGCGCAAAAATGTGCTGGCGACGGATATCGACGCCCGCGCCGCCCGCGTGGCCGGAGAAAACGCCAAGCTAAACGGGGTTGCGGGCATGGTCCGCGCCATCCAGGCCGATGGCTGGGCCGACCCGCGAATCACCAAGGCCGCCCCGTTTGATCTCGTTTTCGCCAACATCCTGGCCCGGCCGCTCTGCGCCATGGCGCATCAATTGGCGGCACATCTTGCCCCTGGCGGCGTGGCGATTCTGGCCGGGCTGCTGAACACGCAGGTAAACTGGGTGCTCTCCTGCCACCGCCGTGCCGGGCTGAAGCTTGAGCGCCGGCTGGTGGATGGGGCGTGGTCGATTTTGACGCTGCGGAAGTAGCGCACCAACAAAAAGGCCGGGGAATTTCCCCGGCCTTTTTAAATCTTACCGTCCCAGTGCCTGAACGATTTCCTCGGTCATCTTCTTGGCATCACCAAAGAGCATCATGGTGTTGTCGCGGAAGAACAGCTCGTTATCCACCCCGGCATAACCGGAGGACATGCCGCGCTTCACGAACAGCACGGTCTTGGCTTTGTCCACATCCAGGATGGGCATACCAAAGATCGGGCTTTGCGGGTTGGTTTTAGCGGCCGGGTTGGTCACGTCGTTGGCGCCGATCACGTACACAACATCCGCCGTGGCGAATTCGTTATTGATCTGCTCCAGCTCGAACACATCGTCATACGGCACGCTGGCTTCAGCCAGCAGCACGTTCATGTGCCCAGGCATACGGCCCGCCACGGGGTGAATGGCGTATTTCACCTCAACCCCATCTTCCTTCAGAATATCGCCCATTTCGCGCAGCGCGTGCTGCGCCTGGGAAACCGCCATACCATAGCCCGGCACCACAATCACCTTGGCGGCGTTCTTCATGATGAAGGCCGCGTCGTCGGCGGAGCCATGCTTGACCGCCTTGCCTTCGGAGCTGGTGCCCCCCACCGCCGCCGCATCGCCGGAATTGCCGAACCCGCCGGCGATCACGTTGATGATGGAACGGTTCATGCCCTTACACATGATGTAGGACAGAATTGCACCCGAAGAGCCAACCAGCGCGCCGGTGACGATCAGCGCCAGATTGCCGATGGTAAAGCCAATGCCCGATGCCGCCCAGCCGGAATAGGAGTTGAGCATCGAAACCACCACCGGCATGTCCGCGCCGCCAATGGGAATGATCAACAGGAAACCCAGCGCAAAGGCCAGCAGCGCGATCAGCGAGAACAAAATGGTGCTGCCGCCTGAAGCCACGAACGCGATGATCAGCACCAGGATCGCAATGCCAATGCCGCCATTCAGCTGATGCTGGCCACGGAACGTGATCGGCGTGCCCTTCATCAGTGCCTGCAGCTTCGCAAACGCGATCAGCGAGCCGGAGAAGGTGATCGCGCCGATGGCCAGGCCGATCGACATTTCGATCAGGCTTTCGGTGTGGATATGATGGGCGGTGCCGATGCCGAAGCTCTGCGGCGCATTCAGCGCCGAGGTGGCGACGAACACAGCAGCCAGACCCACCAGCGAGTGGAACGCGGCGACCAGCTGCGGCAGCGCCGTCATTTTGATCTTCTGCGCCACAACCAGGCCAATGGACCCGCCAATGGCGATGCCAAGCAGGATCACCAGCGCCCAGCCCCAATCCATCCCGCCATGCAGGAAGGTGGCGACAATGGCGATCACCATGCCGGCCATGCCAAACTGGTTGCCACGGCGCGAGGTGGTGGGATGAGACAAGCCACGCAGCGCCAGAATGAACAGAACCGCCGCGACGAGATACGCGAAGGAGGTGAGAGACTGATTCATCTTGCGCTTACTTCTTCTTGAACATGGCCAACATGCGGTTGGTTACCGCAAAGCCGCCAAAAATATTAACCGAGACCAGCACCACGGCCAGGAAGCCGAATATATGGGCCACAATGCTGCCATTCAGCCCCGTGGCCAGCATGGCGCCCACGATGATAACGGACGAAATGGCGTTGGTAACGGCCATCAGCGGCGAGTGCAGCGCCGGAGTAACCGACCAGACCACATAGTAACCGACGAACACAGCCAGCACGAAGATGCTGAACAGATAAACGAACGGCGCTGCCGGCGGCGCATTCTGCGCGGCCACGGCGGCCACACCGGCGGCATTCTGCGCCAGCACGGAAGCCTGATGAGCAAGGTTCGCCGCCTGGGCGGCCAAATCTGCAGGTGTCATAATGAAAAGCCTCCCTTTCTTTTAGGCGGCGGGCTTGAAATTGGGGTGAACGATCTCGCCGCCCCGGGTCAACATCGCGCCTTTGATCAGATCATCATCCGGCTTCAGGTTGGGCGCCTTGGCGTCTTTGTCCCAGAAGGTGGTGAGGAACGTGAGCAGATTACGCGCATAAAGCTGGCTCGTCGCCACGGCAATGCGCGCGGGCCAGTTCTTGTGCCCGAGAATCGTCACGCCATTCGGGGTGGTGATCACCTCACCCGGCACCGTGTCGGCGCAATTGCCGCCAGCCTCGGCCGCCAGGTCCACGATGATGGAGCCCGGCTTCATGCCCGCCACC
>JAKBCD010000318.1 GCA_021808205.1 Pseudomonadota bacterium
GGCGGCCGAGGCGGCAGGCCGGCTGCCAGAGCTGCTGGTGCAGGTGAATATCGGCGACGAACCACAGAAATCCGGCGTCTCCACGGCGGAGGCGGACAGCTTCATCCGCGCCATGCGGGCACGGTTTGGAGACGCGCTGAAAGGGCTGATGTGCATTCCCCCGGCGGAGCAAAACCCGGCACCGCATTTTCGCAGGCTCGCCGCCATGGCGGATGCACACGGCCTGCCCGTGCGCTCCATGGGCATGTCGGGCGATTACGCGGCAGCCATCGCCGCCGGGGCCACCCATCTGCGTATCGGCAGCGCAATCTTCGGCCAGCGCGGCGAAAATACCTCTTTGCACAATATTTAATGTTTCAAATTAACCAAACCGGGCCGATTTCAGACCATTGTGCCCTGTGCGGCGGCGCAGTTTCGCTGTATCTGCAAGCCTGTCGTTCTCTCGCCCTTCGGAGTTCAGGTTCCCGGTGATCAGATTATCGGTCCCGTTACGCCAGGCCTTATCGCGCCTGACCTTGCCCGTGATGCTGGTGTTTTCGCTCGGCTGCATTCTGATCGGCCGGGCCGACCAGAATCTGTCGGACCATCTGAGCACCGCGCTCGATGATATTCTCGCGCCCGCGTACATGCTTGTCTCCGGCCCCATCCAGGCCGCAGAACACGGCACCGGCGAAATCGGGCATCTTTTCTCCTTAAGCGAGGAAAACGCGCAGCTCCGCGCGCAAAATGCCGAGCTGCTGCAATGGCAGGAGGTGGCGATGGCCCTGGCGGCGCAGAACGACGCGCTGAAAGCCTCGCTGCATTTCATGCCCACGCCCACGCCGGAGTTTTCAACTGGTGAGGTGGTGGCGGATCTCGGCGGCGTTTACGCGCGCTCGGTGCTGGTGCTGGTTCCACCCTCGGGCGTCAATCCGCAAAGCCTGCTGGGGGCCATCGCGCTGGATGGCCGGGGCCTCGCCGGCCGGGTTGTGGATGCTGGCAGCCGCTCCGTCAGGGTTCTGCTGATCACGGATATCAACAGCCGCATTCCTGTTGCCATCGGCACCAGCGGCGCACCGGCGCTCATGGCGGGCAATAACGGGCCAGACCCGCTGTTGCTGTATTGGTCGCCCAGCCAGCCGCCCGCGGAAGGCGCCATGGTGCTCACCAGCGCCGAGGGTGGGGCCTTCCCGCCTGGCCTGCCGGTGGGCGTGGTGCATTACAACCAGGACAACCAGCCGGAGGTGCTGCCGCTGGCCGACCTCGACGGCCTGCGCCTGCTGCGCCTGTTCAGCTACACGAACAAGCTGCCCGCCTTAACGCCCATTCCGCGCAGCGCGCCAACCGTGGCGGCCAAGACGCTCTCACGAAAGCACTGACGCTTGGCCCGTGGCACCACCCTGCGCCGGCACGCCCACCGGTGGCGCCAGCTTGATGCCGCGGCGCGTTGGATTTTTCCCTGCGCGACCCTGATCTTCGGCCTGTTCATCATTGGCATGCCCTTTGGCCTTCCCGGCCAGGCGGCGCTCCGGCCGGTCTATGCCATGGCCTGCGTGTATTTCTGGTCGCTCTACCGGCCCGGCTCCATGCCCGCGCCGCTTGTGGCCCTGTGCGGACTGCTGCTGGACCTGCTGGGCCTGTCTCCCTTCGGGGTATGGGCGCTGCTGCTGCTTCTTTTGCAATGGGTTACGCTGCTGCTGCGCCGCAAGCTGGTGCCGGCGCGGTTTCTGCTGGTGTGGGCGGCGTTCACGGTTTTGGCGGCGGCGGTTGCCGCGCTGGCCTGGGCGGGGGATTCAGCACTTGAGGAGATTTGGCTGCCCACCACGCCGCTGGCGTTCGAAGGGCTACTCGCGGCCGGGCTATACCCCGGCCTGGCGGCGCTGTTCATCAAGGCGCACCGCGGCCCGGCGGCGGTTGAGCAGGCATGAAGCGTGACGCCAAAAACCGCACCTCCTTCTCGCGCCGCGCCTTGCTCATCGGCGCGGGCCAGGCGGCGGTGTTCGCCGCCATCACCACGCGGCTTTACCACCTGCAAATTTCCGAGCACAGCAAATACGCCCTGAAAGCCCAGCAGAACTCCATCTCCGAACGGCTGGTGGCCCCCCGGCGCGGCGTTATGACAGACCGCTTCGGCGCTATTGTGGCGGGCAATCAGCAGCACTGGAACGCCCTGTTCGTGAAGGACATGGCGCCGGAGCCAGACGTGGTGCTGGAGAATTTTTACCGCCTGGTGCCGCTGTCAGACAGCGAGAAAGCCCGTATCCAGCAGGACCTCGCAGCGCACCCGGGCTATATTCCGGTGATGCTGAAAGACTGGCTGGACTGGCCGGACATGGCGGCGATTGAGGTGAACACACCTAATCTGCCGGGCGTGATCGTGCAGGCGGGCTCCAGCCGCACCTATCCGCTCGGGCCTGTCGCGGCGCACGCGGTCGGCTATGTCGGCCGGCCAAACCAGCAGGAGGCTCAGCAAAACCCCGTGCTGGCGCTGCCCGGAATGCGCGTGGGCCGCACCGGCGCCGAGGATGCCAACGACCTCGCCTTGCGCGGCTCCCCTGGCTTTGTACAAACCGAAACCAATGTGCGCGGCGAGGTGATGCGCGTGGTGGCGCAAGACGACGGCACACCGGGCGATACCGTGGCGCTGGCGCTGGATACCGGGCTGCAGCAGCTTGCCGTGCAAAGCCTGGGCGACCAGACCGGCGCGGTGGTGATGCTGGACACGGCAACCGGCGAGATTCTCGCCATGGCCAGCACCCCCTCCTTCGACCCCACATTGTTCGACAGAGGCGTGCCCACCGATATCTGGAACGGCTGGATGAACGATCCCCGGCATCCGCTGCTCAACAAGGCCGCCGCCGGGCTGTTCGCGCCGGGCTCCACCTTCAAGCCCAGCGTGGCGCTGGCGGCGCTGAAATGCGGCGCGCTCACGCCGGAATCCACCCACACCTGCCCCGGCTTCCTCAAGCTCGGCGACCATATTTTCTGGTGCGATAACCACGACGCCCACGGCACCATCAATGTCATGGACGCGCTGAAGGTCAGCTGCGACGTGTTTTTTTATAAAACCGCGCTGGATACCGGCATCGACCGCATCGCCGCGATGGCGTCGATCATGGGCCAGGGGGTGGATCTCGGGTCAGACGTGCCGCATGTGCAAACCGGGCTGGTGCCAACCCATGCATGGGCCAAGCAGCACGGCATCAATTGGATGGAAGGCAACACGGTGGTGCAGGGCATCGGCCAGGGTTACACCCAGCTTACCCCCCTCGCCCAGGCCACCATGATCGCCCGGCTCGCCTCTGGCCTGTCCGTCACGCCGCACCTGGCCCGGCGCGTTGGCGGCGCGCTTACGCCCGAATCGCAGCCCGGCGCGGCCCCGACCCTGGATGTAGACGACCGGCACCTCGCGGTGGTCCGCGAGGGGTTGTTCAAGGTGGTGA
>JAKBCD010000319.1 GCA_021808205.1 Pseudomonadota bacterium
GGGTGGGGCCGGCCTGGTCTTTGCGCTATGAGATCGCGTTCTACATCATGTTCGGGCTGTGCTTGCTGCCGCGTGTCGGCAAGCCGATCATGGTGGCGTGGATGGTGGTAGTGTTATGGATCTGCCGCCCGCATTTTCTGATAGCGCCGCTGGACCCAAGCTTGCCGCACGCGGTGAAGCACTTCATATATGCTACCGCGGGGCGGTTTTTCTCAGGCGAGGAGATATTGTTCTTTGCCGGGCTGCTCTGCGGCTGGCTCTACCTGAAATATCCGCTGCGCCACCGGGTGGCCTGGGCGCTGCTGTGCTGTGGCGTGGTGTGGATTATCGGCTGCATGCCCTTGCTGCATTGGGGCTATGATTACGCGGAAGGCCCATGGGAGCTGGTGATCGCGACCGGCTATGGCAGCGTGATTCTGGCGCTGGCGAATCTGGAGCGCTGCGGCGCGCTGCGCACTGGGCACTGCTGATGGGGCAGATTTCCTACCCGCTTTACATACTTCACATGACCTTCGTGACGCTGTTGCTGATTTGGTTTTACGGCAGGCTGCATTTGGGGCTGGTGGAGCAGTATGTGGGGATGATTGCGGAGACCCTGCTGATTTACGCGCTCTGCATTGCAGCGGCCTTGTTAGTCGACCAACCTTTGCAGAGTTGGCTGCGCGGACGGAGAAAAAAACCCCAGGCGGCCAGCCAGGGGCTCGCAGCGCCTCCCTAAATCTGGTACGGTATTTTTATATGTTAGAGTGAAGGACTTTAAACACACTCGCTCTGCAATACGAATCGAAGGCCTAACCGCCATCAACATCTCTATTTTAGAAGTAGGTTCAGATTTTGGTTCTGATCACTTCGAGATAAGATCTAAAATCATCGGTTTCTAGCGTACGGTTGATGACATGGCCCAGAAATGGCCATGAACCAGCCCGTCGTCGTGGCCGGCGTCCTCGGCGTTGCAGCCAGGGTAGAAATCCGTGTGGCGGTGGGATTGTACGGGTAGGTAGGGGCGAGGATCAGGCGCCACCACTGCATTGTTTCTGCCCAGACCTTTAGGGGAGAAGTTTGAGGCCGGTTGGTTACGCATCGTAACACTCCGTATTTGAGGGATATCTTCACCAGCGCAGCTTTAAAAATGGGGGGGGAAGGGCGCCACGCCAGTGAAGATAAACGTTAATTATTTACATTGCGCTGCGAGAGCCATCGGGATTTCGCCCGTTCGATCGAAATCAGTACGTGACTTTACTGTAAATTTTTGCAAATTGTAAAACATGTCAAAAGTCATGATCGGCAAGACTGTGCGTCGGCTGCGCATGGAGCAGGGCTTCACGCAGCAAGGATTCGCACAGAAACTTGGTATTTCAACGTCTTATTTAAATCTGGTTGAACACGACCAGCGTAGCGTCACGGCCTCGCTTCTGTTCAAGCTGACTGAGACTTTGAAGGTTGACCTGGCGGCTTTGTCCGGTACGCAGGAGCGGGAGTTTGAGGTGGCGCTGCGGGAGGTATTTACAGACCCGCAATTGGCCATGGAGCCGGTGCCGGAGGCGGAGTTGCAGGCACTGGCGGCGGCACCCAACGCGGCGCGCGCGGTGCTGGCGTTGCACCGGGCGCTGGCGGGGGCGCGGGAGGAGGGTGGCGGTATAACCTTGCCTTCTGGCCGTAAAATTCTGCTGCCCACCGAAGAGGTGCGGGATTTTTTCCATGCCCATGAAAATCATTTTCCGGCGTTGGAGGATGCGGCTGAGGCGATTGGCAAGGCGCTGGATGTGGTGGCGGTTGGTTCCACCCACGCGCTGGCGGAGCGGTTGCGGCGAACCCACGGGTTAGTGGTGAGTGTGCAGCCTTTGCCAGGTGCCTTACGGGTGTTCGACGCCGCCAACAGGATGCTGACGCTCTCCGAGGACTTGCCGCGGGAAAGCCGGGGGTTTCAAATGGCGTTTCAGCTTGCTCTGCTGGAAGCGCGCGCCCCGGTGGAGACAATTGTGAAGCGCGCCGAGCCGACGACGAAGGATGCTGCGGAGCTGCTACGGATCGGTTTGCTCAACTACGTGGCGGCGGCGGTGATGATGCCCTACGAGGCGATGCTGAGTGCAGCGCAGGAGTTGCGTTATGATGTCGAGGCGCTTTCCGCGCGGTTCGGTGTTTCCTATGAGCAGGCCTGCCACAGGCTTTCTTCCATGCAGCGGGCGGGCGCGCGGGGCGTGCCGTTTTTCTTTTTACGGGTGGACCCTGCTGGGAATGTGAGCAAGCGGTTTTCAGCCGCTGGATTTCCGTTCATGCGCTATGGCGGCACCTGCCCGCGCTGGGTGACGCATGCGGCCTTCGCGACACCGGGGGCGATACGTGTGCAGGTGGCGCAGCTTTCCGCCACCGAGATTTTTTTGTGTTTTGCCCGCACCATATCCAGCCGCCCGGCGCGCTGGGGGGAACCGCCGCCGGTGCGGGTGGTGGCCATGGGGTGCGATATCTCCCACGCCAGAGAGGTTGTTTATGGTGATGGGCTGGATTTGGCGAAGGCGGCTGTAGGCATTGGGCTTTCTTGTCGGTTGTGTGAGCGCCAGGATTGTCGCTCCCGCGCGTTTCCGCCGATCGCCCACCGGCTGGCGCTGAGCCCTGATTTAACCAGTGCCAGCCCTTACAGGTTTAAGGCCATGCCGGGGGAAAAGGCATAATGGCTAAGCAGCGGGCGGATGTGGTGCTGGTGGAGCGCGGGCTGGTGGAAAGCCGGGCCAAGGCGCAGGCGTTGATTATGGCCGGGCTGGTTTATGCAAACACCAAGCGCGTGGCGAAGGCGGGGGATATGCTGCCGGACGATGTGGAGATTATGCTGAAAGGGCAGGACCACCCTTGGGTTTCGCGCGGCGGCGTGAAGCTGGCGCACGGGCTGGCGCATTTCGGCTTTGATCCTACAGGGCGGATTGGACTGGACGTGGGCGCTTCCACCGGCGGGTTTACCGATGTGCTGCTGACGCATGGTGCCACAAAAGTTTACGCTGTGGACGTGGGACATGGCCAGTTGGCCTGGAAGCTGCGCTCCGATGAGCGCGTGGTGGTGCTGGAAAAAACCAATGCGCGGCATTTAACAACGGAGATTATACCGGAGCCGATCGGGGCCGTGGTTTGCGATGCAAGCTTCATTGGGCTGCAAATTGTGCTGCCCGCTGGGTTGGCTTTGTGTGCGCCAGGGGCGTTCGCGGTGGCGCTGATTAAGCCGCAATTCGAGGCAGGGCCGGAGCAGGTGGGCAAGGGCGGCGTGGTGCGCGACGCGGCGGTGCATGAGGAGGTTTGCGCGCGGATAGAAGGCTGGTTTGCCGCCCTACCGGGGTGGGAGGCACGGGGAATTACGCCTAGCCCGATCAAAGGGCCTGAGGGAAACGTGGAGTTTTTGATCGGGGCGCAGTTTGTGGGATGAGGTGGGGT
>JAKBCD010000320.1 GCA_021808205.1 Pseudomonadota bacterium
GAATTATGGCAGGCGCCACAGCTGATGGTGGCCGACAGGGGGTTGCGCGAAGGCATGTTGATGAGGCTGATGCGCGACATGCCACCGCAGAAACGCCGATTGAACGCATGACAGAGAATAGCTCCAACCTGCCGCCACGCCGTGAGGCTGTGCGGCTTAAGAACGCGCGTAAACTTTCAACCTCATCGCAGCGTTGGCTGCAGCGGCAGTTGAACGACCCCTATGTGACGGCGGCGAAGGCCCAGGGCTGGCGCTCCCGGGCGGCATTCAAGCTCATAGAGCTGGACGCAAAGTACAAGCTGATTGGCAAGGGTGCCCGGGTGCTGGATTTGGGGGCCGCCCCCGGTGGCTGGAGCCAGGTGGCGCTGGCGCAGGGCGCTTCCAAGGTCGTAGGGATTGACCTGCTGGAGATTCTGCCCGTGCCTGGAGCGGAGTTTATCCAAGGGGATTTTCTGGCGGACGGCATGGAAGCCCAGTTGATGGAAATGCTGGGCGGCAAGGCGGAGCTTGTGATGTCCGACATGGCGCCCAACACGTCTGGCCATGTCGCCACTGACCATTTGCGCATCATGGCCTTGGCGGAGACGGCGTTGGCCTTTGCCTGCGACATTCTGGCGCCGGAGGGTGCCTTTGTGGCCAAGTTGTTCCAGGGCGGGGCCGAGAAAGGCATGTTGGATATTCTGAAAGCGCGCTTCCGGCAGGTGCGCCACGCCAAGCCACCGGCAAGCCGGAAGGAATCGAAGGAAATGTACGTCATCGCAACCGGCTTCCGGCCGGGCTGACAGGCGGGCTGCGCCAGGGGCCGGGCTGCGCATGGCGCATGGCCCGTCTGACTTGCGCTGGCAGGCCATGATGGTTATTGGGAACCGCCAAGGTCTTAATGCATAGGCGGCCATGGCAATGAATCTCTCGGACAAAACAGGTTTTTCTGACCGCATCGCGGAGGCGCTGGCCTTTGACGATGTGCTGCTGGTTCCGGGTTATTCCCAGGTGCTGCCCGCCACGGTGAAGACCACCACCCGCCTGACGCGGCGTATTTTGCTGAACGTGCCGCTGATTTCCGCCGCGATGGACACGGTGACCGAAGCGCAGATGGCCATAGCCATGGCCCAGCAGGGGGGCATTGGCGTTATCCATAAAAATTTCACCATTGCCGAGCAGGCCGCCCAGGTGCGCCGGGTAAAGAAGTTTGAAAGCGGCATGGTGGTGAACCCGCTCACCATTCACCCAGACCAGACCCTGGCCGATGCCCACGCGTTGATGGCGCAGCATAACATCTCTGGTTTTCCGGTAGTGGAGCGGGACGGTAAGCTGGTGGGGATTCTCACGCATCGGGATATGCGGTTTGCCACCGACCTTAATGTGAAGGTTCAGGAACTGATGACCCGTGAAAACCTTGCTGTGGTGGAGGCAGGGGTTTCGCCCGAGGCGGCGCGCGCCTTGCTGCATAAGCGCCGGCTGGAAAAGCTGCTGGTGGTGGATGAAAGTTTCCGCTGCGTGGGGCTGATGACCGTGAAGGACATGGACAAGGCCGAGGCTTACCCGCTGGCCAACAAAGATGAGTTGGGCCGCCTGCGCGTGGCGGCCGCCACGGGCATCGGCAAGGATGGCGCTGACCGCGCCGAGGCACTGATTGAAGCCGGGGTGGACGTGGTGGTGGTGGATACCGCCCATGGCCACTCCGAGGGCGTGCTGAGGGCGGTGGCAAACATTAAACATGCCTCTAACGATGTGCAGGTGATTGCCGGGAATGTTGCAACACCGGACGGCGCCAGGGCGCTGATCGACGCCGGGGCGGACGCGATTAAAGTCGGCATTGGTCCAGGCTCTATCTGCACTACCCGCGTGGTGGCGGGCGTGGGCGTGCCGCAATTCTCCGCCGTGCTGGAAACCGCTGCCGCTTGCCGTGCCGCCGGGGTGCCCGCCATTGCCGACGGCGGTATCCGCGCCTCGGGCGATGTGGTGAAGGCGCTGGCCGCCGGGGCGGATGCGGTGATGGTGGGCTCAATGCTGGCTGGCACGGACGAGGCGCCGGGCGAGGTGTTTCTGTATCAGGGCCGCTCTTACAAATCCTATCGCGGCATGGGCTCGCTGGGCGCCATGGCGCGCGGCTCGGCCGACCGTTATTTCCAGCAGGAGATTAAGGACCAGCTGAAGCTGGTGCCGGAAGGCATTGAAGGCCGCGTGGGTTATAAGGGGCCGATGGCCGCCGTGGTGCACCAGCTGGTGGGCGGCCTGCGTGCGGGCATGGGCTATACAGGCAGCGCCGACATAGCGGCACTGCAAACCACCACGAAATTCCGCCGCATTACTGGGGCTGGCCTGCGCGAGAGCCATGTGCACGATGTGGCCATCACCCGTGAAGCGCCGAACTACC
Organism: Pseudomonadota bacterium; assembly: GCA_021808205.1. The sequence continues at coordinate 2,378 of JAKBCD010000320.1, forward strand.
GCCAGGAAGGCTGAGGCGCGGGGTTATCATAGGTGCCGTTGCCCGGGTGGCGCTGTGTTCAGCACACCGGCAGATTATCCAGCAGCCGCACATGGCCAAAGCGCACCGCGGCAAGCAGCCGCGCGGGCTGAGCCAATGTGCCCAGCGGCTCCAGCGTTTCGGCGTGCACCAGCGCCACATAATCCGGTATCATGCCCGAGGAGGCCAGCTCGTGCCTGGCGTTATGCAGTGTGGCGGCAGGTTCCTTGCCTGCCAGCAGATACTGAACGGCATGTTTTAGCGCCGCGTGGAGTTTCGGCGCGGTTTTGCGCTCCTGCGGGCTGAGGTAGCGGTTGCGCGATGACATGGCCAAGCCGTCAGCCTCACGCATGGTTGGCACCGGCACGATGCGCACCGGCAGATGCAGATCCACCACCATACGGCGCACCACCTGCACCTGTTGCCAGTCTTTTTCACCGAAGAAAGCGGCATCGGGCCGCATCTGCCCGAACAGCTTGGCCACCACCGTGGCGACGCCGTTAAAATGGCCGGGGCGTTGTGCGCCTTCCCAATGCTGTGTGGGGCCGCCCACGTGCAGTGTGGTGGCATGGCCGTTGGGGTACATTTCCTCCATGCCGGGCAGCCAGAGCAGGGCGCAGCCCGCTTGCTCCAACTTGGCGACATCGCCAGCCTCATCACGCGGGTAACGGGCGAAGTCTTCTTTCGGGCCGAATTGTGTGGGGTTGACGAAGATGCTAGCCACCGGCGTTAAGCCGCTTTGTTTGGCAGCGTCCACTAAGGCTAAATGCCCCGGATGCAGCGCGCCCATGGTGGCGACAAGGCCGGTGGCCCCAAGCGTGGCGCGGGCCTCGGTCAGCTCCTGATATGTTCTGGCGATGATCATTGGACGCGGCTTTTCATCATTTTTCTTCCTCCGTCCAGCCCTGGGCAAGCCGGGAGGCTGGGGTTAAGTACGTTGGCATGAGTAGAGCCTCAAAACCCTGGATAAAAGCTGAACAAACCTCCGGATTTCGCGC
>JAKBCD010000321.1 GCA_021808205.1 Pseudomonadota bacterium
AACCTCGAACGCCTTTTCAAGCTGGGTCCAGCTCTCTTCGCGCCGCGCCTTCTCGCGCGAGAGCACCATCACGCCGTCCTTGTCTTCATAACGTTCGATGAAGAGGTCGAACACATCGCCGGGGTTCACCTCGGGCTTGGCGCCAACGGGGGCAAACTCGCGCAGCGGCACGCGGCCTTCGGATTTCAGGCCGACATCAACAATCACGTAATCATCATCGATCCGCAACACGCGGCCGGAGACGACGGAACCTTCAAACCCGGCGGCACCGCCGAGGGAGGAGTCAAGCAGGGCGGCGAAATCATCGGCGCCGGTATAGGCTGGCGCGTCTGAATGGCGCTGGGTAATGCTGGAAGAAGCCATGTGGCTGTATGTGTCCTTGAAAGCGGGCCGACTCGCGGCCCTGGTGGTATGCGCGGCCTTGGTTTCAGGCAGCGACTAGAGCACCCAGGCCGTTCAGGCCGGGTGTCCGGTTGGAGATGCGGGTCTCTTTAGACCTGATGGCGGGGAAGTCAAGCAAAACCGCCGCTTTGGCATGGGGTGATGAGGCGGTGGCGGCCCCGCCCGCCTGTGCCGCCGGGCGGTGGGCGCGGGTGCGCTTGTACAGGCTTCATGTTCGCGGATTAGCTGCTATAAGCCGGACCCAATGACACATCTCCGCACTGGCCTTGCCCGCCTGTCCCTGCTCGCCCTCGGTTTAGCCCTGGCGGCTTGTTCAAGCTCACCCAAGGGGGATGCGTCGCTGGGCGATTTCGCCAGCGGCGTGCTGCCGCCGCCGGCTCAGGCCTATGCCATTGCCGTCGGGCAGATGCAAAAGGGCAATTACGATATGGCGGTGAAGGATTTCAACGCCCTGCAGGAGACCTACCCCTATTCCACCTGGTCTATCCATGCGGAGCTTCTGGGGGCTTATTCGCAATATAAGCAAATGGATTATGACGACGCGATCAGCTCGCTGAACCGCTTTATCCAGCTTTATCCGGAAGACCAGGAAGTTGCCTACGCCTATTACCTGAAAGCATTGTGCTATTACGAGCAGATCGACGGCGTGCAGCGCGACCAGACCTCGACCTACGAGACAATCCAGGCGTTGCAGGATGTGATCACCCGCTTCCCCGACAGTGCGTATGCCCGTGATGCGCGCATTAAGCTGCGCTTGGCCTATAACCGCCTCGCCGGGCACGAGATGGCGATTGGCCGTTATTACGAGAAGCAGCATCTCTACGCCGCCGCCATCGGCCGTTACCAGGATGTGGCGAACAGCTACCAGACCACCACTTATGCCCCGGAAGCGCTGGAGCGCATGGTGGAGGTGTATCTGGATCTCGGCCTGACCGACCAGGCCATCCGTGCCGCCTCAGTGCTGGGGTATAATTATCCTGGCAGTTCCTGGTACCAGGCAGCTTACAACAAGCTGAAAGCCAACGGGCTGGTGAACGCGGCCGACGAAAGCGCGGCCAATTCGGATTCGGTGGCGCCGGCGGCACCAAAGCCGCAGCACCATTGGTACTGGCCATTCTGACAGGGCCATGCTGAACAGCCTCTCGATCCGCGATGTGGTGCTGATTGAGCGGCTCGATTTGCATTTTACCGCCGGGTTGACGGCGCTGACCGGTGAAACCGGGGCTGGCAAATCCATTCTGCTGGACAGCCTTGGCCTGGCCTTGGGCGCGCGGGCGGATTCCGGGCTGATCCGCGCCGGGGCGGCCCAGGCCGTGGTGGCGGCCAGTTTCTCGGCCGAGGCAGCGCACCCCGCGCACGCGCTGCTGGTGGAGCAGGGACTCGATTCCGGGGGCGATATTCTGGTGCGGCGCATTGTCACGCGCGATGGCCGCTCCCGCGCTTTGGTGAACGATCAGCCGGTGAGCGCCGGTTTCCTGAAAACACTCACGGCCCTGCTCATCGAAGTGCAGGGCCAGCATGAGCAGGTGGGGTTGGCGGACCCGGCGCATCATATCGCGCTGCTGGATGCATTCGGCGTGCCGGAGGCGGCGCGGGAGGGCGTGGCGGCGGCGTTTAAGGCTTGGCGAAATTCCGCCGCCCGGCTGGCGGAAGCGGAGCGGAAGATAGAAGAAACCGCGAAGGAGGAGGAGTTTCTCCGCCATGCGGCGGCTGAGCTGGACCAGTTGGCCCCCAGGGAGGGCGAGGAGGAGGCTCTGGCTGCCGAGCGCCTGCGCTTGCAGGCCGGGGAACGCCGGGCCGAGGCCATTGCCAGCGCCATGGCCGAGCTGCGGCCCAAGGACAGACGCAAGGACGGCCCGGCTTCTGCTTTGCGCGCGGCGGCACGGGCGGTGGCGCGGATTACCGTGCCGGCCGGCCATGTGAACCCCGCCGGCCCGGCGATGGCTGCGATTGAACGCGCCGAGATCGCACTCGCCGAGGCGGAGGATTTTCTGGAGCGCCTCGCGGCATCTGAGGATGATGACCCCCGCGCTTTGGAAGCCGCGGAGGAGCGGCTGTTCGCTCTGCGCGCCGCCGCCCGCAAGCATGGTGTGCCGGTGGTGGAACTGCCCGCCTTTTTCCAGAAGCTGCGCGCGCGGCTGGCGGCGCTGGAAAGCGGCGTGGCGGATATCGCCGCCCTAACCGCCGAAACCGCCCGGCTGCGCGGAGTTTATGTGGAAAAAGCCGCCAGCCTTTCTGACCAACGCGAAAAAGCGGCGGCTAAGCTAGAAAAATCCATTGCCGCCGAGTTGCCGCCCTTGAAGCTGGAGCGCGCGCGGTTTGTGGTGGAACGCGCGATGCTGCCGGAGCCGCAATGGGGCCCGCGTGGGGCGGATGGGGTGCGCTTTCTCATCGCCACCAATCCCGGCGAGGAACCCGGTGCGTTGGACAAGATTGCTTCCGGCGGCGAGCTTTCCCGCCTGATGCTGGCGATGAAAGTGGTGCTGTCAGCGGGTGCGGATAACGAGACGCTGATTTTCGATGAGGTGGATTCCGGCATTGGCGGTGCCACGGCGGCGGCGGTGGGTGAGCGCCTGGCCCGCGTGGCGGAGGGCGTGCAGGTGCTGGTGGTCACGCACTCCCCGCAGGTGGCCGCACGCGCGGCGGCGCAGATGCGGGTGCAGAAACGCGAGGCAAATGGGCGCGCCATAACCGAAGTGAAAATGTTGAGCGAGGCCGAGCGGCGCGAGGAGATCGCCCGGATGCTCTCCGGCGAGAGCGTGACCGAGGCAGCGCGGCAGGCGGCCGAAAGCCTTTTGATAAGATGAACAACAGAGAGACACTCGACGCGCTGCTGGCGAAGATCGCAGCTGCCAATACTGCCTACCACGAACATGACGCGCCGGAGATTTCCGATGCCGCCTATGATGCGCTCCGCCGTAAAGCCAATGAGATTCTGGAAGCGCACCCGGAGCTGCGCGGCCACGCCAAGGCATTAGAGCAAGTCGG
>JAKBCD010000322.1 GCA_021808205.1 Pseudomonadota bacterium
GCACATAGAGCACGCCTGTGAGACCTGAGCCGATCTGCGACGCGAGGCGGATGCGCTGGCTCTCCCCGCCCGACAAGGTGGCGGAGGAGCGCGCCAAAGTGAGGTAGTTCAACCCGACATCGAGCAGGAATTGCAGACGCTCCTCGATTTCCTTTAGGATTCGCCTGGCGATTTCAAGGCGCTGCGGGGTGAGCGTGGCGGCGACTTGGCCGAACCAGTCCCGCGCCGCGTCGATGGAAAGCTCCGCCACCTCGGCGAGATTCTTCTCCGCTACCTTCACCGCCAAGGCTTCCGGCTTCAGCCGCGCGCCATTACAGGTGCCGCACGGACGCTCCGCGTGGTAGCGGGAAAGCTCCTCGCGGGTCCAGGCGGAGTCCGTTTCCTTGTAGCGGCGTTCAAGGTTTTTGATGATGCCTTCAAAGGGTTTCGTCACGTTATAGGCACGCGCGGAATCCTTGTAGGTGAATTTGATGTCTTCCTTGCCGGAGCCATAGAGGAAAACATCGCGCACATCTTCCGGCACATCCTCCCAGGCGGTGGTGAGCTTCACCCCATAATGCTTGGCAATGGCAGCTATGGTCTGGTCGTAATAAGGCGATTGCGTGCCAGCCCAGGGGGCGATGGCGTTGTCATTTAATGCGCGTTGCTCATCGGGAATGACCAGATGCGGGTCGAAATAAATCTCGTGCCCAAGCCCGTCGCATGCCGGGCAGGCGCCATGCGGGGAGTTGAAGGAGAACAGGCGCGGCTCGATCTCCTCGATGGTGAAGCCCGAAACCGGGCAGGCGAAGCGCGAGGAGAAGACCGTGTGTTCGCGGCTGTCGGCGTTCTCGGCATAGACAATGCCATCCGCCAGCCCCAAGGCGGTCTCGAAACTATCTGCCAGGCGCTGCTCCAGGCCGGGTTTTACCACCAGCCGGTCCACAACCAGCTCGATATCGTGCTTCAGGGTTTTCTTCAGCGCCGGAGCCTGGTCGATCTCGTAGATCTCACCGTCGATCCTGGCGCGGGTGAAGCCCTTGCGCTGGAATTCCATCAGTTCCTTCTTGTACTCGCCCTTGCGGCCGCGGATGACGGGGGCCAGCAGCAAAAGCCGCGTGCCTTCCTTCATCGCCATCACCCGGTCCACCATCTGGCTGACCGTCTGCGCCTCGATCGGCAGGCCGGTAGCAGGCGAATACGGCACCCCTGCCCTCGCCCAGAGCAGGCGCATATAGTCGTGAATCTCCGTGACCGTGCCGACAGTGGAGCGCGGGTTTTTCGAGGTGGTTTTCTGCTCGATCGAGATAGCGGGCGACAGACCTTCAATGCTGTCCACATCCGGCTTGCCCATCAGTTCCAGAAACTGCCGCGCATAAGCGGAGAGGCTTTCCACATAGCGGCGCTGGCCCTCGGCATAAATGGTGTCGAACGCCAGCGAGGATTTGCCCGAGCCGGACAGGCCGGTGATGACGGTAAGCTGCTCACGAGGGATCTGGATGTCGATGTTTTTAAGGTTATGCTCGCGCGCGCCCCGCACGGTGATGAACCCCGCGCCCTTTTGTTCAACCGCCATGATCCATCCCGGATGTTCGTGATACGTTCTTGCAAGATAAGGGCAGCGCGCCCATAAAGCAACGCTGGTCTAAGGAGGCCGGATGCGCTATTCTGGAAGGCAATTTTGAGTTGTAGAGGTTGGTATGGCTGGCAGCGTAAACAAGGTGACAATCGTGGGCAATCTGGGGCGCGACCCGGAAATCCGGAATACGCAATCCGGCATGAAGATCGCCAATCTGGCGGTGGCGACCTCCGAGACCTGGAACGACAAGGCCAGCGGCGAGCGCAAGGAACAGACCGAGTGGCACCGCGTGGTCATCATGAACGACCGCCTGGGCGAGGTGGCGGAAAAATATCTGCGCAAGGGCTCCAAGGTTTATCTGGAAGGCAAGCTGCAAACCCGGAAATGGACAGACCAGTCCGGCCAGGAGCGTTACACCACCGAGATCGTCATCGGCCGCTTCAATGGTGAACTGGTGCTGCTGGACCGCGCCGGCGGCACAAGCAGCGGCGGTGAAGACTACGCACCGCGCGCGGCGTCCTCGGCACCTGCTGGCAAACCCGCCGCCCGCGCCGTGGGCGGCTGGGACGCACGCCCCAGCAATGATCTGGACGACGAAATTCCGTTCTGAAGCGTTCGATTGGCGGCACTGATTTGCGTGAACAAATATTAATCGCATTAACAGCCGCCGCCACATTCCCACCCTTTTTCATGCGCAATTCAGCCGGACCGTGCCGTCATCTGTAGTGCTGCTCGCATAAGTGAAGGAGTTTCAGATGGAGCGGAAAACTGCGGGCCTGCTTGGCGCCTTGGCCGGGCTGGCCACTTTGGGAGCCACGGGTGCCCAGGCGGCAACAGATGCCACCCTGAAACCAGGGCCGCTGGCTGTAACGTCTTATGCCGATCTTCTCCGGCCAATTCCCAACGCCACGGCGGCGCTGCAAACCCATAATGCGGAATTGATGGCGCGGGCAGGAAACGCGCCCGTGGCCGAACCGGTGGATTGGGGTGGCAATGACCATCACCACCATCATCATCACCACCATAATTCATATTACCCGCCGCCGCCGGTGTATTACCCACCGCCACCGCCGCCGGTGTACTACCCGCCACCGCCGCCACCGCCGTACTACCATCACCATCATCACAGCGGCGCGGTGATCGTGGTGCCGGGAATCGGTATTCAGATCAATTAAGTGTCATCTTCCGCCGCCCGGTCTCGCGCGCGGGCGGCACCGAGGATACGGCGGTAGGTTCCGTCGAACACGGTGTTGGTGGATGACGTCCAGCGCGTATCCTGGCCCAGCGTTTCCCGGCTGGCATGGATGCGCCTGGACTGCATTTCCCGCTCGGCCGCCTCTTCTGTTCCCATTGGTTCCAGGGTGAACTGAGGCTCGGCGGGAAGAATGCAGATTTGCATGAATGGCTCACCAGGCCGGAACACATGCACAATGCCTTCAGGCGGGGCCTTGAACACCACGAAATTGATCATCGGCCACCAGGAGGTACGCAGCAAAGCCGGAACGGCGAGCGGCACGTCGTTTGCGGCGCTGAGATAATAGCGCGGATGCGGCTCGGTGCGGATGGCGGTTCCCTCCGGCACTTTCAGGTCTAGCAATAGCTGATAGGTGTAAAAGCCCGCACCGAAGGCGCGGAAGGGCGGCCATTGCAGGCCGGGGCTAGGCGCAGGGCCGAAATCGCCATCGAAAATGAAATTTCCACCCCGGCATGAAACCCGCAGTTCGGTCTCATACGGGTAGAAAATCTCAATCCCATATTGCGCGCCTTCAACAAAGGGCAGGCAATGCCAGCCTTGCTCGTGCGCGCCATCCTGCCGGGGCTGCTT
>JAKBCD010000323.1 GCA_021808205.1 Pseudomonadota bacterium
GCCTATGTGGAGCGGTTCCGGGGCGAACCGGAGATTATCCCGGTGGAGGTGCCGGATAGTTTCAAAGGCGCGCTGCGCCCCTACCAGCAGGAAGGCGTGGACTGGCTGCAGCATCTGGCCAGCCACGGGCTGGGCGCGTTTCTGGCGGACGACATGGGCCTGGGCAAAACCGCGCAGACCATCGCCCATATCTGCGTGGAGCACGCGGAAGGCCGGCTCACCGCCCCGGCGCTGATTGTGGTGCCAACCTCACTGGTGGCAAACTGGACCGCCGAGCTGCGTAAATTCGCGCCGCACCTGAAAACCACAGTGCTGCACGGCATGGAACGCCACGAAAAGCGCGACAATCTGGAAGAGGTGAACGTGGTGATCACCACCTATACGGTGCTCACCCGCGATATCGAGTTCATGCGGGTGCTGCCCTGGCATCTGGCGGTGCTGGACGAAGCGCAGGCCATCAAATCCCCCGAGGCGCGGGCCACGCGCGCGGTGTGCCAGCTCAAGGCCGACAATAAAATCTGCCTCTCCGGCACACCGATCGAGAATAATCTGGACGAGCTGTGGTCACAGTTCGCCTTTCTCATGCCCGGCCTGCTGGGCGACAGGCGCGGTTTCACCAAGCGCTTCCGCACGCCGATCGAGAAAAACGCGGACCCGGTGGTGCGCGGCCAGCTGATCAGCCGGATCCAGCCGTTTATTCTGCGCCGCACCAAGCAGGAGGTGGCAACCGAACTGCCGCCCAAGCACACCATTCTGCGCCGCATTACCCTGGCGCCAGACCAGCGCGAGCTATACGAGACCATTCGCGGTACCTTGTACGAAACCGTGAAGGAGCAGATGGCCGAGCGCACCTTGGCGCAGAGCCGGGTGATTGTGCTGGACGCGCTGCTGAAACTGCGCCAGGCCTGCTGCGACCCGCGGCTGGTGAAGCTCGGCAATGCACGCGGCACGGAAAGCTCCGCCAAGCTGGATGATTTGATGGAGATGGTGCAGGAGCTGATCCCCGAGGGGCGGCGCATCCTGGTGTTCTCGCAATTCACCTCCATGCTGGACCTGATCAAACCCCGGCTGGACGAGGCAGGGATTCCCTTCGTGGAACTGCGTGGTGACACGCGCGACCGCGCCACACCGGTGCAGCGGTTTGAGGCTGGCGAGGTGCCGCTGTTCCTGATCTCCTTGAAGGCGGGCGGGCGTGGCTTGAACCTGACCTCGGCGGATACGGTGATCCATTACGACCCGTGGTGGAACCCGGCGGTGGAGGCCCAGGCATCAGACCGCGCGCACCGTATCGGCCAAACCAAATCGGTGTTCGTCTATAAGCTCATCGCCACCGAAACGGTGGAGGAGCGGATTCTGGAATTGCAGCAGCGCAAGGCGGAGCTGGCCAGCATCGCCTTCCAGGAGGCGGGCGGCATGGCGTTCAACGCGGACGATATCGACTTCCTGTTCGGGCAGGACCAGCCGGCCGAGGAAGCCGCCGAGGCGGCCTGAGCAGCCATGGGCAAGCTCGTCTGGCTCGCCTCCTACCCGAAATCCGGCAACACCTGGGTGCGGGCGTTTCTGCATAACTACATCGTCAATGCCGATACGCCGCATAGCATCAACAGCCTGGTGGATTTTTCCGTGGCCGAATGCGCGGCGGCGTTTTTCGGGACCCCGGAAGAGGTGATGGACCCGTACACGGTGCAGGCAAAGCGCCCGGAGGTTCATGCGGAACTTACCAGACTGCATGACGACCTTGTTTTCGTGAAAACTCATAACGCGAATTTATCGGTTCACGGCGTTTCTCTCTGCACGCCAGGGGTCACGGCGGGGGCAATTTATATCGTGCGCGACCCAAGGGATGTGGCACTTTCCTACGCCGCGTTCACCGGCAAGGATGTGGACGAGATCATCGATTTCATGGGCAATGATGGCGCGGCCAATGCCAGCGACGGGGTGCAGGTGTTCGAGCTGCTGTCCTCCTGGTCGTCTCACGCGCTCTCCTGGGTGGCGGCTCCCCGGCGGCTGCTGGTGCGCTATGAGGACCTTCTGGCTGACCCGGTACGGGGGTTTGGACGGGTTATCCGGTTTCTGGGTGCCGCGGATGCCACGCCGGAGCCCGAGCGGCTGCACCGGGCCATTAGCTTCAGCCGTTTTGATACGCTGGCGGACCAGGAAGCGCGGGAGGGCTACCAGGCCAGCGGCGCCAGGTGCGGAAAATTTTTCCGCTCAGGCAAGGCCGGCGGCTGGCGGGAAAAACTGTCCGCCGCGCAAGCCGCGAAAATTTGGGCGGCGCACGGCCAGGTGATGGAAAAATTCGGTTATCCCCAAAATTGATCTGAGGGCGAACGGCCTGGCCAGAATTTTAGGTGACAGTGCGGCGGCATCGGGTTTAGCCTGCACCTCCGGGCCTGGCTTGCTGAGAAATTGGGGGCAGCCCGGAGTTTCGATGGCCATAGCCACAGGAGACAGCTTACACCATGAACCTGCAATCGCGTCTCGACGCCCTGAAGGGGCGGCACGCCAACCTTGAGAACCAGATTGCCGCCGAAGACCGGCGGCCACAGCCCGATGTGACGGCGATATCCCGCCTGAAGCTGGAAAAATTGCGGCTCAAGGAAGAAATGGAACGGCTGAGAACGCAGTAGCAAAAAGCGAATACGGGAAGGGGGCCAAATGGCCCCCTTTTTCGTGCGGTTTTTCCGCGGCTTCAGGCGGCTTCGCTGCCTGGGGCAGGCGGCGGCGGCGGGGTGAGCCCTTCGCGGGTTAAACGTTCATTGGCCGCGGCAACGGCATCGTTCAGGTCTGCCTGTTTGCACAGGCCGAGGATCACCGGGTCACGCGGTTTGATGTTGGCGCTGTTCCAGTGGGAACGGTCACGGATTTTCTGGATCGTGTCCTTGGTGGTGCCGAGCAGCTTGACGATCTGCGCATCGGTGAGGTGCGGGTAGGAGCGCAGCAGGAAGGCGATGGCGTCTGGCCGGTCGTTACGCTTGGCCACGGGGGTATAGCGGCCGCCCTTCTGCTTCTTGTGCAGTTCGGGCTGCGGCAGCAGCTTGAGGCGCCGGGAAGAATCAGCCTCGCAACGCTGGATATCCTCCGCGGTGATCTGCTTGTTGGCCACGGGGTCGTAGCCGTTGATGCCCTGCGCCACCTCGCCATCCGCGATGGCCTGGACCTCCAGCGGGTGCATCCCACAGAAATCGGCGATCTGCTCGAAGGTGAGGCCGGTCTTGTCAATCAGCCAGACTGCGGTAGCTTTGGGCATAAGGGGCAGGGACATGGATCGGATACCTTCATACGTTTCGGGCCGAGGCGCCCGGAACGGACATAGTTACTCGCTTCGGCCTCGCAAGTTCAACTGGCGGGGCTTATCAAGCCCGCGCTACCC
>JAKBCD010000324.1 GCA_021808205.1 Pseudomonadota bacterium
GCCTGCGACTGAACGCACGGGAACCCCCGCCTGAGTCCTGTTTCCGGGCTGCTGGCATGCCGCCTGGGCCTGACGTCATCGCGCTCTAACCGGGCACTTATCCCACACAGGCTTCCAGCAGCGGCGGCAGATTTTCGCGTGTGAGCGTAACCGGATTGCCGCCGGCGGAAGGGTCTTTCAACGCGCCTTCCAGCAGCGCCGCCATATCGGGAGAGGCAACCCCCAACGCCCGCAGATTGGCCGGAATGCCAAGCCTGGCATTCAGCGCGGACACAAAGGCGCAGAACCCATCAAACCCGCCCTCGATGCGCAAATACCGCGCCGCCGCCTCGATTTTTTCTTCAATCGCCGGGCGGTTGAAGCGCAGCACCGGCACCATCACCACCGCGTTGGTGGTGCCATGGTGGGTGTTGTAGAGCGCGCCGACGGGATGGCTGATGGCGTGGATGGCACCTAATCCCTTCTGGAACGCCACCGCACCCATCATCGCCGCCGCCATCATCTGCGCGCGGGCTTCAAGGTCTTTGCCATCGGCGTAGGCGCGGGGCAGATACTCCTTCACCAGCCGCATCCCCTCAAGCGCGATACCCTGCGACATGGGATGAAAAAACGGCGAGGAATAGGCTTCAAGGCAATGGGCGAACGCATCCATGCCCGTGCCGGCCGTAATGGCCCTGGGCATACCCACGGTAAGTTCCGCATCCGCAATCACGGCAACAGGCAGAATTTTGGGGTGGAAGATGATCTTCTTCTCATGTGTGACAGAATTAGTGAGCACGCCCGCGCGTCCCACCTCAGAGCCCGTTCCCGCGGTGGTTGGCACGGCGATGATCGGCGCGATGGCGGCTGCATCCGCGCGCGTCCACCAATCGCCGATATCCTCAAAATCCCATATGGGCCGGGTCTGGCGGGCCTGGAACGCGATGAGCTTGCCAAGGTCGAGCCCCGAACCGCCGCCAAAGGCAATCACCCCATCATGCCCGCCCGCGATAAAAACCTTGATGCCAGCTTCAAGATTTTTCTCGTTTGGATTGGGGTCAACCTCGGCGAACAGTGCCCGCCCAAGCCCCGCCGCCTCCATCAGCGCCAGTGTGGCGGCGGTAATCGGCAGGGTGGCAAGCCCGCGGTCGGTCACCAGCAGCGGGCGCCTGATCCCGGCCGCGGCGCAGGCAGCGGCAAGTTCCTGAATGCGCCCCGCGCCGAAGCGGACAGCGGTGGGGTAAGACCAGTTGGCGGTAAGGGTCATGCGTCAGGCCTTCTTTTTGAGATGGTAGGACTTCGGGCGGGTAAGCGCCATGTAGCCCAGCACCGAAAGGCCAGCGCCCCGGCCGGTGTCCTTGCAGCCGGTCCAGCAGAGTGCCGGGTCGAGATAATCGCAGCGGTTCTGGAACACCGTGCCCGTTTCCAGCCGCGCGCCAATCGCCTCCGCAGCGTCTGCATCGGCTGTCCAGATCGAGGCCGTGAGACCGAAATCACTATCGTTCATCAGCGCGATGGCCTCTTCGTCGTCTTTCACCTTCATGATGCCCACCACCGGGCCGAAGGTTTCCTCGCGCATCACTTTCATCGCATGGGTGACATTGGTGAGGATTTGCGGCGTCACATACGCCCCGCCATCATCCGCCGCCATGGTGGGAATATGGGCGATGGCCCCCTGGGCAACAGCCTCGGCAACATGCTCACGCACGGTGCGGGCAAAGCGGATATTCGCCATGGGGCCGATGGTGGTTTCGGCCTCAAGCGGGTTGCCAAGCTTCAGGGCCTTCACCCACGCCACGGCTTTTTCAACGAAGGCGTCAAACAGGCTCTCGTGCACATAAATCCGCTCGATGCCGCAGCAGCATTGCCCGGCATTGAACATGGCACCGTCCATGGCACCTTCAACTGCAGCGTCAAGATCGGCATCGGCCCTTATATAAGCAGGGTCCTTGCCGCCCAGCTCGGTGGCGACATTGATGAAATTGCCCGCCGCCGCCTGCTCTATCGAGGCGCCGCCACGCACGGAACCAGTGAAATTGACGAAATTGACATGCCTGCCAGAAATAAGCGCCGCCGAGCCCGCATGGTCGAGGAAGATATTGTCGAACACATCAGCGGGAACCCCAGCCTGGTGGAACGCCTCGGCCAGATGCTCGCCAACCAGCAAGGTTTGCTCAGCATGTTTCAGCAGCACCACATTGCCGGCCACCAATGCCGGCACGATGGTGTTCATGGCGGTCATGTACGGGTAGTTCCATGGCGCGATCACCAGCACAACGCCCAGCGGCTCCCGGGCGATCTGGCGCAGCACCGCGGCGCTGTTCTCAATCACCATGGGCTTGAGGGTGTCGGCCGCGATCTCGCACATATAATCGGCCCGTTCCTTAAGGCCACGGAACTCGCCGCCATAGCGCACGGGGCGGCCCATTTGCAGTGCCAGCTCCTGGGTCATGCGTCCGGTCTGTTCGCCGATCAGGCTGACAGCCTTGCGCACCAGTGCAATCCGCTCCTCAAGCGGACGGGCAGCCCAGGCTTTTTGCGCCTTGCGCATGGCGGCGGCCTTGGCAATAGCCGCTTCCGGCGATGCCGGCTGGCGCCTGGCGGCCACGGCCCCGTCTATAGGGGAGATACAGGTAAGTTCCTTCATGTCAGCATCTTTCAAAACCACGAGAAATTTCCCAATCCGTTACAGCCGCGTCGAATTCTTCCTGCTCAACCTCGGCGGCGCGGGTATAATGATCAATCACCTCATCGCCCATGGCCTCGCGCAGCATGGCGGAATGGCGCAGCGTTTCGGTCGCGGCGCGCAACGTCCGGGGAAGCTCCTCCACTTGTTTCTGGCCATACAAATCGCCGCGGCTTGGCGCGGGCAGAGGCAACTGCTCTTCAATGCCTTTGATACCAGCAGCCAGCAGGGCGGCCTGCGCGAGATAGGGGTTCACATCAGCCCCGGCAATGCGGCATTCAATCCGCACGCCCTTGCTGTCCGCGCCGCAAAGCCGGAACCCCGCCGTGCGGTTATCAACCGACCAGACCACCTTGGTGGGCGCAAACGTACCCTTGCGGAACCGTTTGTAGCTGTTGATGTTGGGCGCCATGAAGTAGGTATATTCAGGCGCGTACCGCAACAGCCCGGCGACAAAATGCCCCATCAGCTCAGACATGCCAAGCGGACGATTTTCATCGTAAAAAACATTGGTGCCATCTTTGAACAGCGAACAATGAATATGGCTGGACGAGCCCACTTTGCTGGCGCGCCATTTGGGTAAAAAGCTGGCGCTGACACCCTGCTGCCAGGCAATTTCCTTGGCCGCGTGCTTGGCAATGGTATGCTGCTCGGCGCACAGCATCGCCGGGCCGTAGCGCAGGTTCAGCTCTTCCTGGCCGGT
>JAKBCD010000325.1 GCA_021808205.1 Pseudomonadota bacterium
CAACCACGCGGCGAAGGTGATGGCGGCAATGCCCAGCACCACCGGCACGAACCAGGCGGAAACCCTGTCCGCCAAACGCTGCACACGCGGCTTGGCGGATTGCGCCTGGTCGATCAGCCGGGCCATCCGGTCCAGAAAGCTCTCGCCGGGTGAAGCCGTAACGCGCAGACGCAAAACACCATCCAGATTCAGCGTGCCCGCCAGCAATTTTGCCCCCGGCCCGCGCGGTTGCGGCAAAGCCTCGCCGGTGACGGGGCTTTCATCCACGCTGCCCTCGCCCGCCAGCACCACGCCATCCACCGGCACACGCTCACCGGGGCGGATGATAATTTCATCGCCGGGCTGCAACCCCGCCACCGGCACGTCCCTGCCCGTGGCCAGATGCGCCTGCTCAGGCCGCAATTTTTGCAGGCCGGAGATGGATTTCGCCGCATCCCGCTTGGCCCGGCCCTCCAGATATTTGCCAAGCCGCACCAGGGCGATCACCGCCACCGCGCTTTCGAAATAAAGTGGGCCGCCAGCGAAAAAATCCCAAAGCGAGAGGCCATAAGCCGCACTGGTGCCAAGTGCTACCAGCAGATCCATATTGCCTGAGCCCGCCCGCGCCGCGAGGAACCCCGCCCGGTAGAACCGCGCCCCCAGCCAGAACTGCACCAGCGTGGCGCAGACCAACTGCAACCAGCCCGGCAACGGCACCGCCATATCCAACACCACAGGCACAGCCAGAACAAAAGCGGCCAGCAGCTCCAGCAATTCCCGCCTGGTATGGTCCGGCTGCGGCGCCTCGGCAGGGCTGGCGGTGTAGCCGGCCTTGGCCACAGCTTCTTGCAAAAGGGTAAGCGGCACAGCACCATCGGCCAGCACATGCGCGCGCTCGGTGGCGAGGTTCACCGAAACCTCCCGCACTCCTGGCACGCGCTTCAGCACTTTCTCCACCCGCGCCACACAGCTGGCACAAGTCATGCCGCCAATGGCGAGTTCGGTCTGCTGCGGGGATAAAATTGTTTGATCCATGTGCCAGCATATGGGTATCCCATCATGGGAAGGTCAAGGGCTTGACGTTACCATTGTGGGAACCCTTATAGCGAGGAGAAGTTTTGAAGGAATTTCACCATGACCACGTCTTCCTTACAGTTTACCGTGCCGGATATGGATTGCGGCGGCTGCGTCCGCTCGATCACCGAGGCCATCCACAAAATCGACCCCGCCGCAAAAGTGGAAGCTGACCTGACCACGAAGCTGGTTAAGATCGGCGGCGCGGCGGATGCCACGGTCTACGCCGGGGCAATTGAGGGTGCGGGTTTTGACGTGGAGCAGCCCGCCGGGTAGGCGCTACCCCTCCACACTATACCCCAGCCGCTCTATCACCGGGCGCAGCACCTCCACCACCGGAGCCAGATGTTTCAGATACGGCCGGTAGCGGTAGCGCGAACGGTCATAGAGCTTCTCCGCCACCTGCGCATAGGAAGCAGTACGCGCATAGCGCGTGTTCCGCTCGAAGGAGAGGCAACGCGGATCGAATTCTACGCCGATAAACTCAAGCAATTTACGAACCTGCGCCTCCTGGTCCGTTACCATCTCTTCATAGCGCACGGGCAGATAGCGCATTGCCAAATTCTGCCGGTAATGCTGCATCAAATCCGCCACCAAATTATAATGCGCCGCGATGCTCTCCAGCTGTGCCGCGCAAAAATAACCGTGCGTTAGATGGTTTGAATAGACCGAAAGCACCACATCCAGCGGATGGCGCAGCACGTGGATAACCGGCGATTGCGGAAACAATAGCGAGATGAGGCCCAGATGCATCTCGTTCAGCGGCATCTTATCCGTGAAAAACCCTGCTCCGTCCTTAAAAAAACCCGCCTTGCGCGCGCGGTTGAGGTAGTAATCGCGCAGCTCCTCCAGCCCGTCGCGCTGGTCGCCCATCCACAGCTCCGCCAGCGCCTCCGGATAGGCCAGCGGGCTGGCCAGCAAGCGCGGCATAATCTGCGTGATGTCGTTGATGAAGGGCAGCTCATCCCCCGCTGAAATTTGCGGATGCACGCTCAGCGTCTGCTCGATCAGCGTAGTGCCCGAACGCGGAAAACCGAGAATAAAGATAGGCTGCGGCATGTCAGCGCGCGGGGCGGCTACCGGCAGTGTCGCCAGCCGGCGCTGGGTGAAAAACCCTTGCAGGCGCGTGGCCATATCCAAAGCCGCCTCGGCCATGTAGGCGCGGCCGCCCATCTCCAGCGCCATCGTCTTGCCCTGCTCAAAACAGGCGAAGGCTTCATCGTGGCGGCCCATCTGGTCCAGCAGCCGGCCTTTCTCTGAAAGTTCCGAAGGGCCAAGCTGCCGCCCGTCTTTCTCCGGCTGATCGAGGATGGCCAATGCCTCCTCATTGCGCTTCAGGCGGCTCAGCACCGTGGCGCGGGCCAGCTGCATGGAAGCATTGCCGGGCATCAGCTGCTCCGCCTCGTCCAGCAGCTCCAGCGCGCGGGCGAATTTGCGGTCCGCCTCCTCCATCTTCGCATAGCCCAGAATGGTTTGGGCCACACCCGGCCTCAGCGCCATGGATTTCTGGTAGAGTGCCCGCGACTCCTCAATCCGCCCCTGGGTTTTCAGGTTCCAGGCCAAATTGGCGAGGGTAATCGGCTCCTCGCCCTGCGCCAGTTCCAGCACCCGGCGGTAGTGATATTCGCCGACCAGCGGGCGGTTCGCCTCGGTCAGCACCAGCCCCATCAGGTTATGGGCCTGCGCGTTTTGCGGCGCGATACGGATAGCGTTGCGGGCATGAATCTCTGCCTCCGCCAGCGCTCCCTTGGCCAGCAGCATCAGCGTCAGCTCATTCGTGGCGGTGAAATTGTTGGGGTTCAGCGTCACCACGCGGCGGGCCAGCGCCTCGGCCGCCGGGCCACGCCCCTGCTGGCGGCAAAGCCTGTATAGAAGCAGTAGCGCATCTTCGCGCCCCGGCGCCAGCTCCAGCAATTGGCGCACCTGCGCGCCGGCCCCTTCCTCGTCCCCGGCGGCCAGCAGCGCCTCGGCCTTCGCCAGCAACGGCGCCAGCAAACCGGCCGCCTCGGGCGGGCTCAGCGTGGCAAAATCAAGCGCACAGCAACGCACGCGCCGCAGACCGGAACCACAGGCGCAAAGGGAAGCATCAGCCATGGATGGAACTGTAACGAGCTCCGCCGCTGCCCGCTAGCCCGTTGGAAAACCGTTGTTAACAACGCGCCGGGGCAGCAGCACCGGGCCAATCTGCGCCAGCACCAGCGCGCCAAACAGCAACGCGCAGCCCAGCCAGCCGGTATGGCTCATGCGCTCATGCAGAATAATCGCGGCGAACAAGGCCGCGAACAACGCTTCCGTCATCAAGATGAT
>JAKBCD010000326.1 GCA_021808205.1 Pseudomonadota bacterium
GGTCACTTTGTCCTCTGCCTGCAATCCGGCCAGGAAACTCTCCCCCAGGTCATCCTGCAAGGATTTATTCAGATTTTGCTGAAGCTGCGTATAGCCGGCGGGGTCACTTTGCGGGGTAGGCACCTGCACATTGTTCAGCACCATCACGGTAAAGCCGGCACCGTTATCCAGCATCGTCGCCTGGCCCAGCTTCAACGAAAACAGCACTGGCACAAATTGTGGCGGCTGGTCCTGCGGCTGCGCGGCGCTGGTGTAAGGGGGGCTTTGCGTTACGGTCAGCCCCGCCGTGGCCGCAGCCTGCGCCAAGGGCGTGCCGGTGTTCACCGCGTGCATCATATCAGCCGCGATCACATTCGCCTCACGCTCCTGCTGCGCGCCCTGCCAAACGCTCAGCACCTTCGCCTTGGCCTGCGCGAAAGGCTGCACGGCGGGAGGAATGACCTGCTGCACGGAAAGCGCGTAATAGCTGCCATCCGGAGTGGTCTGCAGTTGCGGCATCTGCCCCGGCTGCGCCGCGAAAACAGCTTTTACGATGGCATTGCGCAGATCATCACCGCCGGGAATCGGCGCGGGATTGCCCTGCGGCGTCAGCCCGCCCGCATCCAGAGTGCCTTCAACCGCTACCAAGCCGAGATTGCCCGGCAATTGGTCCAGCGGCGTCTGCCCGGCCAGCGCGTCCTGCAGCGCATCCACATTCTTGGCTACCGCCGCCTGGGCCGTCTGCAATTGCAGGGCCTGGGTTACCTGCGCGGCAAGTTGCCCCGGATTTGGTCCATCCGTGCCAACGGACGTCACCTTGAACAAATACATGCCCAGATCCCCCGCCACAGGCCCCACCACCTGGCCCACCTGTGCGGCAAACACCGCCTGGGCCAGCGCGCCGGAGGGAATCTGGTTCTGCTGCATACTGGCCAACGGCACCGGGGTGGCATGGTATTGCTTGGCCAGCGCCTGCATCCGCGCCCAGCTGGCGCCGGTTTTCCAGGCCGCCTTCAGTTGCGAGGCATCGGCCAAATCCTGCACCGCGAGCACATCGGCGCTGCGCACCGGCACGCTGGGGCTGGCGGCCTCGGCACGGGCCAGCCCCGCCGCAATCTGGTCAGGCGGCACCTGCTCTTGCGGCGCCATCAAGGCAGGCGAGAGGATCACCACCTGCACCTTGCGGTATTCCGGGGTTGTGAATGCGCTCTGATGGTTCTGCCAGTAGCGTTGCAGCACGGCATCGGCCGGGGCGGGTGGCACCGGCTGGGTATCCACCGGCACATTCACCAGCGCCGCCGTGCGCTGCGCATCCAGCAGCGCAAAAACCGGCTTGGCCATGGCATCCGGCACCGCGGCGGCGCTGATCACCGGTGTAATCAACTGCCGGCCCAGCACCTCGTCCTTGATCTGGCCAATGAAATCATCCTGCGAAATGCCGCTCTGTTGCAGCACCTGGGCGAATTTCGCCTTGTCGAAAGCGCCATTGGTCTGGAAGGCGGGAATATTGTCCAGCACCGCGCGCACGGCCGAATCCGGCACGCCAACGCCCCATTGCGCCGCCGCCTGGCGCATAATCGCCTGGCGCACAGCATCTGAGAGCGCCTGCATGGCCATTTGTTGCCGCGCGGTTGCATCCGGCTGCTGGCCTTGCTGCTGCGCCTGGTTCAACGCGCGCTGGTAGCCCGCCTGCACCTCGCTTGCATCAATCGGCTGGCCCGCCACAGTGGCCACCGCCGTGGAACTGCCCGTGAGCGTGAACACATTGGAGATGCCCCAGAAAACAAACACCACCACGAGCAGCGCGAAAAACCCGCGCGCCACCCAACTCTCCATCAAATTGCGGACCCAGACCAGCATCGCTCTCTTTACCCAAAACCGCTGCCTCTATAGCTAGGCGGCAGGGCCTGGGCAATTCACGGGCCCGCGAACGCCAAACGGCCCCGGCCTGGCTACCAGGCAAGCCGCTTGCATTCATAAAGGGAGCAGACATGCGGCAACTCATCGCAGGGAACTGGAAAATGCACGGCAGACTGGCGGATGCCGCCGGTTTCGCCGCTGCGGTAAAAAACGCCCCCGCCTGGGCGGACCTGCTGATCTGCCCGCCCGCGACCCTGATAGACCGCTTTGCCGCAGCACTGGCTGGCAGCCCCGTGAGCCTGGGCGGGCAGGATTGCCACGCCCTCCCGCAAGGGGCCCATACCGGGGATATTTCCGCCGCGATGCTGGCGGAGGCCGGGGCAAGCCATGTCATTCTTGGCCATTCAGAACGCCGCGTGGACCACGGTGAAAACAACGCCATCGTCCGCGCCAAGGCCGAGGCCGCCATCGCCGCCGGGCTCATCCCCATTATCTGCGTGGGCGAAACCGAGGCCGAGCGCGAAGCCGGCGAAGCCGAACATGTGGTGCGCAGCCAGCTGCTGCACTCCTTGCCGCCGGGCTTTGCCGGGGTGGTGGCTTATGAGCCGGTTTGGGCCATTGGCAGCGGCCGCACCCCCACCGATGATGACGTGGCCGCCATGCACACCGCCATCCGCGCCGCCTTGGTGGCGCAACTGGGCGCGGCGGGTGGCAATGTGCGGATTCTCTATGGCGGCTCGGTAAAACCCGGCAATGCCGGCGCCCTGCTGGCCCTGCCGGAGGTGGGCGGCGCGCTGGTGGGTGGCGCCAGCCTGAGCCCCACGGATTTTCTGGCCATCGCCAGCGCCGCGCCGCGTGGTTGAACTATCCGCGCCCACGCACTAGAAGCGCGCCTGTCTGTTTAAGCGGGTTTATCGATGATCAAGGTTCTTCTCGTACTGCACGTATTTGTCACCATCGCGCTGATTGGCGTGGTGCTGATCCAGCGTAGCGAGGGCGGCGGCCTGGGCCTTGGCGGCGGCCAGGGCATGGGCAGCTTCATGACCGGGCGTGGCACGGCAAACCTGCTCACCCGCACCACAGCCATTCTGGGCACGGCGTTCTTCGTGCTCTCGCTGGCGTTGGCGCTGCTTTACAAGGGCAGCGCGGCCGATACCAACGCGGCCATCCTCAACGGCCCGGCGCCTGCTTCGCCCACCGCCCCGGCGCCAGCGGCACCGCCCGCACCGGCGCTGCCGTCGTCTCTGCCGCAAACCCCGGTGGATGCGCAGCCCGCACCCCCCGCACCCAACAAAACCCCATAACCAGACGTTCCCCTCTTTTCCTGCATCGCACGATTCATGTAAGGTTGGATTCCATGACGCGGTTCGTTTTCATCACCGGCGGCGTGGTTTCGTCTCTCGGTAAGGGCATCGCCTCGGCGGCCCTCGGCTCCCTGCTGCAAGCCAGGGGTTATTCGGTTCGGCTGCGCAAGCTGGACCCCTATCTCAACGTCG
>JAKBCD010000327.1 GCA_021808205.1 Pseudomonadota bacterium
GGTGGGGACGAGGATCTGGCGGGCGTCCACCTGCTCTGGCCCCGGCTTGCCCGCATAGTCGCGGTCATATTCGGCCTGCACGGCGGTGTCGGTCACCTGCGCGGCAACGGCCTGCTGCACATAAGCATTCTCCAACTGCACATCGGCAGCCGCCTTCATGCGGGCGGCAACATCCGGGTTGCTGGCCAGATTTTCCTTCCGGGCAGCAATCAGCAGGGCCTTGCGGTCAACCTCCTGGTTCACCAGCAGCGGCAGCAGCTGCTGGGGCGGCAATTGCTGCGCCTGCGGCGGCAGGTTCTGCGCGTCGGCCTGGATGTCGCTCATATGGATCTGGATACCGTTGACCGAGGCAACCACCGGATCGGCATTCGCGGGCGCGGCGGGGGCGGGCTGGGCAAACGCCGCCGGAGCGGCGATGGCAAGGGCCAGAGCCAAGGCGGAAAGCGTAGACAACTGACGCATCTGTGAAACCTTATTCTGAGATGCGGTTCCTATGAGCCAAAGCCTTGCGCGGGGCAAGACTGACACGGAGAGCCTTGATTTGACCATGCCTGCCCTGGCGACTATGTCAGCCTCAATCTTTACTATAAGTGCGGATCTCGCCCAGCCATGTTGTCCAGCCTCGCCCGCGCCGTTTTCGGCTCCAGCAACGACCGTGCCCTGAAAAGCTTCAAGCGCCGGGTGGCGGCCATCAATGCGCTGGAACCCCAGATGCAGGCGCTGGACGATGCCGCCCTGGCCGCCAAGACCCAGGAGTTCAAAAACCGGCTGGAGCAGGGTGAAACCCTGGACGACCTGCTGGAGGAAGCCTTTGCCGTGGTGCGCGAAGCCTCCAAGCGCGTGCTGGGTATGCGGCATTTCGACGTGCAGCTGATCGGCGGCATGGTGCTGCACGAAGGGCGTATCGCCGAGATGAAAACCGGCGAGGGCAAGACGCTGGTGGCCACGCTGGCCGTGTATCTCAACGCCATCAGCGGCAAGGGTGTGCATGTCGTTACCGTGAACGACTATCTGGCCAAGCGCGACGCCGAGCAGATGGGCCAGCTTTACGGCTTCCTGGGGCTTTCCACTGGCATCATCATCCCCGCGGTGGAGGAGCAAAACCGCCGCCCCGCCTATGCGGCGGACATAACCTACGGCACCAATAACGAGTTCGGCTTCGATTATCTGCGCGATAACATGAAATACCGGCTGGAAGACATGGTCCAGCGGCCGTTCAATTTCGCCATCGTGGACGAGGTGGATAGCATCCTCATCGACGAAGCCCGCACCCCGCTGATCATTTCCGGCCCTTCGGACGAGCCGACCAGCCTGTATGCCCAGGTAGACACGGTGGTGGAAGCCTTTCTGGCGAGAGGCCAGTTCGGCGAGGACGGCAAGCACGAATATTACGAGAAAGACGAAAAAGCCCGCACGGTGAACATGACCGAGCTGGGCGCCGAAACCGTGGAAGAGATGATGCAAGCCGCCGGGCTGCTTTCCGGCGGGCTGTACGACCGCACCAACGTGCCGTTGGTGCACCATGTGCAGCAATCGCTCCGTGCCCGCACCCTGTTTGCGCGCGATGTGGATTACATTGTCCGCGAGGGCAAGATCGTTATCATCGACGAGTTCACCGGCCGTATGCTGGAAGGCCGCCGCTATTCCGATGGCCTGCACCAGGCGCTGGAAGCCAAGGAGCGGGTGGAGGTTCAGCAGGAGAACCAGACCCTCGCCTCCATCACCTTCCAGAATTATTTCCGCCTCTACCCCAAGCTGGCGGGCATGACCGGCACGGCGATGACCGAGGCGGACGAGTTCGAGCAGATCTACAAGCTCACCGTCGTGGAAATTCCCACCAACGTGCCGGTGGCGCGCGACGACCAGGACGATGAAGTGTACCGCACCGCCGCCGAGAAATACGAGGCCGTGGCAAAGCTGATCGAGGACTGCCGCGGCCGGGGCCAGCCGGTGCTGGTGGGCACCACGAGCATCGAGAAGAGCGAGATCATCTCAGGCTTGCTGAACCAAAAAGGCATCAAGCACAGCGTGCTGAACGCGCGCTTTCATGAGCAGGAGGCGAAGATTGTCGCCCAGGCCGGGGCACCCGGCGCCATCACCATCGCCACCAACATGGCCGGGCGCGGCACGGATATTAAACTCGGCGGCAATTACGATATGCGCCTGGCGCTGGAGCCGGGTGTGGACCCAGCAGCCTTACGCGCCGAGATCGACGCCAATCATGAGATTGTAAAGGCTGCGGGCGGGCTGTTCGTGATCGGCACCGAGCGGCATGAAAGCCGGCGGATCGACAACCAGCTGCGCGGGCGCTCCGGCCGCCAGGGCGACCCCGGCGCCTCGCGCTTCTTCCTTTCGCTGGAAGACGATCTGATGCGCATTTTCGGTTCCGACCGGATGGGCGGGATGCTGCAGAAGCTCGGACTGAGGGATGGCGAGGCGATCATCCACCCGTGGATCAACAAGGCGTTGGAAAAAGCGCAGAAGAAGGTCGAGATTCGCAATTTCGACATGCGCAAGAACGTGCTGAAATACGATGACGTGATGAACGACCAGCGCAAGGAGGTTTATGCCCAGCGCCGTGAGTTCATGGGCACGGACAGCGTTTCCGAAGTGGTGGCGGAAATGCGCAACGACGTGATTGCCGCGATGGTGGAAAACCGCGTGCCGGAGAAGGCCTTCGCCGAGCAATGGCAATCTGCCGAACTGGCCGCCGATGTGCGGCGCGTGCTGGCGCTGGACCTGCCGATTGTAGAGTGGGCGGCGGAAGAGGGCATCGACGAGGTGCACTTACG
The DNA here is from genome assembly GCA_021808205.1 of Pseudomonadota bacterium. The sequence goes on from JAKBCD010000327.1 coordinate 2,793, forward strand.
CGAGCGGATCGTGGACGCCGCCACCCAGGCCGCCGAAGCCAAGGCCGCGCAATTCGGCCCGCAGCTGCTGGCCTATATCGAGAAATCCGTGCTGCTGCAGACGCTGGACCATGTGTGGAAAGAGCATCTGCTGGGGCTGGATTATCTGCGCCAGGGCATTGGCCTGCGCGGCTATGGCCAGCGCGACCCGCTGAACGAATATAAGCGTGAAGCCTTCGCGATGTTCGCGGCGATGCTGGATGATTTGAAGGAGCGCGTGACCCTGGCGATGGCGCATGTGCAGGTGCAGCAGCCCCCGGCCGAGCCAGCACCTGGCCCCATGGTTGAATCCCACCCGGCACCCGGCGGCATGGAGGGCGGGCTGGCCCTGGCTGAGCCGGTGATCCGTAATACCGACGCCGCGCTGCTCGCCTTGGGCGAGGCTGCCGTGGACCCGGCACGGCCCGAAACCTGGGGCGCCACCCCGCGCAATGCGCCCTGCCCCTGCGGCACCGGCAAGAAATATAAATACTGCCACGGCAAAATTTAGAAGCGGCCT
>JAKBCD010000328.1 GCA_021808205.1 Pseudomonadota bacterium
TCTGCCGCCTGAAAGATTTCAGACGTATCGCAACACGCTATGACCGACTGGCCGTAAATTTCGCCGCATCAATCTATCTCGTGGCCGCGGTCGTGTGGTGGATATTATGAGTCTGGACCCTAGAGACTGATTATCGGTTCAAGTTGCACCGCGACTCAACTTGAACCGACGCGACTCTAAATTATGGAGGTGATTTTACTCGCCTTCCATTAAATGGTTTATTACGAGTGGGTTGAGCTTGTTCCTTGCAGCCAGTTGAAGTTTGGCGATGACACCATCTGGCTGTACGGGAAGAGCTAATTTCGGAACTTCGACAGGTTGAGGATTTCTGCATTGTACACACCGCGCAAGGCCGCAGCTTACGGCAAGATTGTTCTTGGCATGGGCATGGCTGCTCTGGCGCTGGCCGGATGCTCCCGGCCAGCGCCGAAAATAGCCGCCATGGCCCCAGCGCCGGTCGGGCATATCTATCCTGTCGCGGTTGAGGTGCCACCGCCGGTTTCCCCCAGGATCAAGTTTACAACGGTCCAGGAGCATAAAGTGCAGCAGGCCTTCAACGTGATCGGGCTTAAATCGGCGCTGATGGTGGCCGCACTCTCCTGCGACCAGCGGGACCAGTACGACGACTTCATGCACAACTTCCAGCCACATGTGCTGGACGCCCAGCACACGATGGACGCCTATTTTCATAAGGCCAGCGGTCCCTATAGCGGGCAAAAGATGGAGGATACCTTCATCACTCTGCTGGCCAATAACCAATCCAGCGCCAGCATCGCCGAGGGCCAGACCTTCTGCCTGAACAGCCAAGCGGAATTCAACGCCGTGCTGGCGTTCAAGACGACCAGCCAGTTGGACAGCTTCGTGACCGCGGCCCCCCCCTCGGCGCAGTTCGCCAGCCTGACCCCGGCGCACTAGAGCCTTCGGCTTTCAGCTGAACGATCTAGTTTTATGTTTGAGCGAGCAATTTCATGTGGTCATTTTGACGCTTCCGCTTCGAGATGACCACATATTGCCTAGAGCCGGATGATTTTAGATCGAATCACGACGTGATCCGCTCTAAAATCTGAATCCGCCTCTAAAACAATGAAGTAGAGGGCGATTCAGACTTTAGCCTCGCTCACAAAGTAAGCGAACCTGAAGTCATCGCCCTCTAAAACATCGCCTCTTCAAAAATTCTGGTCACATCGCCATTCCAGGCGCCATGATAGCGGGCCAGCCAGTGTTCGGCCTGTGTGGGCCCACCTTGCGCGATCTCGTGCAGCGGGGCCAAATAAAGCGTTTCGTCCTGCCCAACCTGGTTCAGGCGGGCGCGGGTTTTCAGGCCGCCGGTGGCGATGGCGACCATCTCCTTGGCCAAATCCCGCAGCGTTCCTGCGCCGAACTTCGTGTTGATGCCCGTGGTGGGCACGGCGGCGCGCAAAGCCAGTATTTGCTCGTAAGACAAAGACTTAACCAGCGCAGCGGCGGCGGCCAGGGCTGAGGGATCGTAGAAAATCCCGGTCCAGAGGGCAGACTGCGCCAGCATCATGTCCGGCCGGCCTGAATCCGCACCGCGCGTCTCGATATATTTTTTCAGCCGCGCGTCCGGGAAGGCGGTGGTGGCATGGTCCGCGAAATCGCCAATGGTGGCACGCTCGCCCGGCAACGCTTCCAGCCTGCCCGCCATAAAATCACGGAAGGAGGCACCCGCCACGTCGTGATAAACGCCGTCCCGGTAGACAAAATACATCGGCACATCGAGCAGCCAGTTGGCATAGGCTTCGAACCCGAAACCGGCCTGAAAAATCGCCGCCGGAATGCCGGAGCGGGCATTATCGGTATCGCCCCACACATAAGCGCGGTTGGAGAACAGGCCGTTTGGCTTGCCCTCGAAGAAAGGCGAGTTGGCGAACAGGGCAGTGGCGACAGGCTGCAAGGCGCTGCCGACGCGCATCTTCGCCACCATGTCCGCCTCGGAGCAAAAATCCAGATTCACCTGCACGGTGCAGGTCCGCAGCATCATGTCCAGCCCGCGCGTGCCGACCTTGGGCATGTAGGCGCGCATAATCTTGTAACGCCCCTTGGGCATCCAGGGCATGCCCGCGCGCGTGGCGGTGGGGTGGAAGCCGAGCGGCGCGAAACCCAGCCCCAGGCTGGGGGTAACGTCGTGCAGGCGGGCGATATGCGCGTCCAGCTCCGCCTTTGTGGCGTGCAGGTCGCCCAGCGTGGCGCCGGAGAGCTCGAACTGGCCGCCCGGCTCCAGCGAGAGCGAGGCACCGCCCTTACCTTTCAACCCGATGATATTGCCGTGGTCGAGGATGGGGCTCCAACCGTCCCGGGCTTGAGTGGCGCGCAGCACCGCGCCGATGCCATCCGTCCCGTCATAGGCGGGCGGGGTGAAATCTGAGCGGCGGAAGCCGAAGGCTTCATGCTCGGTGCCGATGGTGAAATCCGCCGTTGGTTTGCAGCCGGATTCCAGATAGGCCGCCAGGTCTGAAACGCTGGTGATCTCGCGCGTGTCGGCGTCGCCGGGGTTAGACAAATCTTTCGTTCCTTCAAAATCTTTAAGGCTGTGCCGCCAGAAGCAGCGCCAACCCGGCTATGGCGGCGGTCTCGGCCCGCAGGATGCGGCGCCCCAATGACACGCGTGTAATGATGGGTATGCGAGCGATAGCTTCAAGCTCTTGATCGGTAAAGCCGCCCTCCGGGCCGATCATTAATGCGCTGAGGCCGGTGGCGGGGGCGAGCAGATTGGCGGTCCGGCGTTCATCCGCCACGAATAAGGGCCGCTCAGGCCAGGCGGCCATCAGCTTCATCACCGGCACAGGTTCGCGGATTTCCGGTACGTGCATCCGCTCGCACTGCTCCGCAGCCTCAATGGCGATGGCGCGCAAACGCTCAAGATTCACATGGTCGGCATTGGTGCGGGCGGTGATGATGGGCTGGATGACGGAAACGCCCAACTCTGTGGCCTTTTCCACCACCATGTCGGTTTTCTGGCGCTTCAGCAAAGCAAAGCAGAGCCAGGCATCGGGCTCTGCTGCGGGCGGCCGGGTTTGCGCAAGTGTTTCCAGCGTGGCCGTTTTGCGTGAAATTTTGGTGACCCCGGCCCGCCATTCCCCGGCATCGCCATTAAAAACCCGTATAGTATCGCCCTCGTCCAGGCGCATCACATTGGCAAGGTAATGGGCCTGGCTGTCAGGCAATGAAAATGCCTGGCCCGGCGCGGGCAGATTAGGGATGTAGAGACGAATTGACGTGTCAGCCATGCCGGGGTGAATAGCACCCATGAGCGGATTTACCGATATCAGGCGCGGCGGCTGGGTGGCGAAACTGCCCGAACAA
>JAKBCD010000329.1 GCA_021808205.1 Pseudomonadota bacterium
CGGGCCGGGCGGGCTGACCTCCATAGCCCCGGCAATAACGAATAACGAGATCTACGACACCCGCAAACTGCGGCTGATCTTTTACGATAACCCGTTCTGGGGGCCGTACCGGTTCCGGTTCCGCCGGATGTTCGCGGAGCCACGCTATACGGCGCTCGGTGCCAATCTGCGCCATTTCGCCCGGCGCTATGCTAAAGCCGCCACAAAACGCCCGCCCAGCGACCGCGCCACCGCCGCGTTTCTGGAACGCTATGAAAACCATGTCACCGCGCAAAGAGCGTTTCTGGAAACATGGTTGCCCCGGTTCGAAGCACTGCCATGAAGCCGTTATTGATTTCGAGCCTTTCCCTGGTCTCGGCACTAGGAGACGGGCTGGACGCCACCCGGCAGGCCCTGCATGAGGGCCGGAGCGCGCTCGCCCCTTGTGGGTTTGAACAACTCCCCCTGGATGCCTGGGGGGGCGAGGTGCAGGGGCTGGACGTGAAACTGCCCGCCGCTTTTTCAGCCTTCGATTGCCGCAATAACCGCTTGGCGGAGCGCGCCCTGGCGGCAGATGGTTTTGAACACGAGGTCGCGCGAGCGGTGGCAAAATACGGGGCACGCCGGGTGGGGCTGTTTACCGGCACCAGCACCTCGGGCATTTTAACAACAGAGAGGGCCTATGCCGCGCGCAACCCAGAGACAGGCGCGCTACAGAGCGGCTTTGCGTATGCCGAAACCCACAACACCTACGCGCTGGGGCGTTATCTGCGCGTGCGGTTGGGGCTGACAGGGCCAAGCTTCACGCTGTCCACCGCATGCGCGGCCACGGCCAAACTTTTTGCCGTTGCCACCAGAATGCTAAGCGCCGGGCTGTGCGATGCCGCCATCATCGGCGGGGCGGATAGTTTCTGCGGTACCACCTTGTTCGGCTTCCATGCGCTCGGCGTGATGGCGCAAGGCCCGTGCCGCCCGTTTGATACCGCCCGCAACGGCATTTCCATCGGCGAGGCGGCGGGTTTCGCACTGCTGGAACGCGCCCCGGAAGGGCCTGCACCAGACTCGCTGCTGCTGCTCGGCACCGGCGAAAGCTCGGATGCGTATCACATGTCCTCCCCGGACCCGGAAGGCACAGGCGCGGGCATTGCCATGCGCCAGGCGCTGGCGGATGCCGGGCTGACGCCGGAGACGATTGACTACATCAACCTGCACGGCACTGCGACGCTGATGGGCGATGCCGCGGAGGATAAGGCGGTGAGCCGCCTGTTCGGCCCGCAAACGCCACGCAGCTCAGCCAAGGGCTTCACCGGCCATACGCTGGGCGCGGCCGGTATGGTGAGCGCGGCGACGGCGGCCCTTGCCATCCGGCACGGCTTTCTGCCCGGCAGCGCCCACACGCAGCGTTTGGACCCTGCTTTTGCCGTCGGCCATCTGCTGAGCGGGCGCCAGGCTGGCGTAACGCGCGTGATGTGCAACGCCTTCGGTTTTGGCGGCGTTAATTGCAGCTTCATCCTCGGGCGCGAGGCGCAATGAGGCTGTTTCTGGACGCCATCGGGCTGCGCGGGCCAGGGCTGGAAGGCTGGGTCGCCAGCATTCCTTTGTTGGAGGGCGGCGTGCCTTACGCGGCCGTGCCAACCATGATTCCACCCGCCACGCTGCTGCCGGCAAATGAGCGCCGCCGTGCCCCGCAAACGGTGAAGCTTGCCCTGGCCGTGGGGGTCGAGGCGTTCGCCAGCGCTGACATCGCACCCGCGGCTTGCTCAACTGTATTCGCGTCCTCGGGCGGGGATGGCGAGACTATCCACGACATCCTCGCCACGCTGGCGGGGCCGGTGCGCGAGCTATCCCCCACGCGCTTTCACAACTCGGTTCATAATGTCGCGGCGGGGTATTGGAGCATCGCCACTGGCGCCAAACGCCCCGCCACCAGCCTGTGCGCGCATGACGGCAGCTTTGCCGCCGGGCTGCTTGAGGCGGGGGCGCAAGCACTGGCCACGGACGGCACGGTGGCGCTGATCGCCTATGACCTGCCCTACCCTCAACCGCTGGCCGCCATGCGGCATATCGGTGCAGCTTTTGCCGTGGCGCTGCTGCTCTCGCCCACCGCTTCGGGGCGGAGCTTGGCGCGGCTAGAGGTCGAGCTTGGCGCACCCACCTCGCGCGCCTGCGCGATACCGACGCTGGAAGCATTGCGCCGGAGCATTCCCGCCGCACGCGTTTTACCCTTGCTGGAGGCACTGGCACGGCGTGAAAAAACAGCGATGAGTCTGGATTATCTGGACGATCTCGGCTTGGCGCTGCGGGTCGCACCCCTATGAGCGCGCTGGACCGGAATGCGATCCTCGGGCTCATTCCCCATGCGGGTGCGATGTGCCTGCTGGATGGCGCTCGAAGCTGGGACGAGACGATGATTTCCTGCGTCTCCTCACGCTATGCGCAGCCGGATAATCCCCTGCGCCGGGCAAATGGCGTATTGGGGGCTGCCTGCCTGATCGAAATCGCCTCTCAGGCGATGGCGCTGCATGGCAGGCTATGCGCCGGAGGCAACACTCCGCCTCGCCCCGGCTTTCTGGTGAGCCTGCGTGGGGTGATGTTGCACACGGCTACGCTGGATGCCTCGCATGGCGCGTTGGCCATCACCGCGCGCCAGACCCTGGGCGATGTGCGCGGTGCCAGCTATGAATTCAATATCACCGCCAAGGCGAAGGTGCTGGCAGAGGGACGTGCCATGGTTTTGTTCGAGGCCGTGATATGAGACGCGCTCTGGTAACCGGTGCCAGCGGCATAATCGGCGCGGCGATTGCCCGCACCCTCGCCACGACGGGCCACCATGTATATCTGCACGCCAATACGCAGCTTGAAAAAGCCCAGTCTATTGCTGATGAAATCACCCATGCCGGGCTGAGCGCCGAGGCCATGCGATTTGATATCACGAAACCGGATGAAACCCGGATGGCGCTGGCGGGTATGCTCGCCGCCGGGCCGATTCAGATTCTTGTAAATAATGCTGGCATCCATGACGACGCAGTGATGCCGGGCATGCAAGCCGAGCAATGGGCGCGGGTGATCGACGTCTCCCTCAACGGCTTTTTCAACGTCACACAGCCTTTGCTGTTGCCGATGATCCGCACGCGCTGGGGGCGGATTGTGAATATCTCTTCCGTCGCGGCGGTAATGGGCAATCGCGGTCAGGCAAATTACGCCGCCGCCAAGGCCGGGCTGCACGGCGCCACGCGCACGCTGTGTCTCGAACTCGCCAGCCGGGGCATCACCGTGAACACTGTGGCTCCCGGCATCATCGCCTCCCCCGCCACGGCAGAGCTTTTCCCGCGGGAG
>JAKBCD010000330.1 GCA_021808205.1 Pseudomonadota bacterium
GCAATATGCATATTGCTCGCTCAAACATAAAATGAGAGCGTTCAGCTTTTAGCTGAACGCTCTCATCACCTTCTGTTCTCCACGAAGCGCGGTGCTCCACACCAACTCTGCAACACTCACGCACCGCCCAGGGACGGCTTTTGTTCAGGCGACATCCACCAACACCAGCTCGCTATCCTCCAGGGCGCGGACTGTCAGCGTATCTACATCCTTGATCGCAGCCCCATCGCGCGTGCCAACCGTCACACCGTCGATCTCCACAGCCCCCGCGGCCGGCACTAAATATGCCAGCCGCTCCCGGCCCAGCGTATAGGTGGCGCGCTCGCCCGCCTTCAGCGTGGCGCCCAACACCCGCGCGGGTGCCCGTAAGGGCAGCGCCTCGGCATCCGCCTCATAGCCAGATGCCAGCGCCACGAACTGCCCGGCGCGCGCGCCCTTGGGGAATGGCCGCGCCCCCCAACGCGGAGCCTCACCCTCCCTCGCAGGGGCGATCCAGATCTGAAAGAGCTGCGTTTCCTCGGATTCTAGATTATACTCGCTATGGCGGATGCCGGTTCCGGCCGACATGATCTGTACATCCCCCGCCTCGGTGCGGCCTTTATTGCCCAGACTGTCCTCATGCGTGATCGCACCCTTGCGGACATAAGTGATAATCTCCATGTCCCGGTGCGGGTGCGCTGGAAACCCGGTGCCAGGCGCGATGGCGTCATCGTTCCAGACCAGCAGCCGCCCCCAGCCCAGGCGCGCAGGGTCGCGGTAGTTCGCGAAGGAAAAATGGTGCTTGGCCTGCAGCCAGCCATGGTTGGCGCCGCCAAGTTTCGTAAACGGCCTCAGTTCAATCATCGCATCACCTCATCGGCAGGAAATCTTGTTCGAGGTCTAATCTAGACGTGCGGGATGATATAGAAATAGAAACAATGGAAACTCTTGATTTCCAAAAACCACTACGCGAAGTCACTCTACCGGCAGAATCCGCGCGAAGGCCGCGGTACCGGCCGGCCGGGCTGCCGCTGAGCGCAGCGGCGCGGGGGCAACGGCGGATTGCAGTGCTGCCCGCGTATCTTCGCCCACGCCCAGCATCGCCTCCATGCAGCGCATGCAAAGCACCACTTTCTCATCGGCCAGCGCGTAGATAATCTGTGTGCCCTGGCGGCGGGTGCGCACCAGCGCCTTACGGCGCAGCCCCGCAAGCTGCTGGCTGAGCGCCGGCTGACCGATGCCGGTGGCGGCATCGATCTCGCCCACCATCCGTTCCCCCTCGAGCAGGCAGGACAGGATCATCAGCCGTTGCGGCTGGGCGTAGATCTTCAGCATCTCCCCCGCCGCTTCGGCCAGCGCGCGGTCCTTGTAGAGCGGGATCATGGCTTGCCAGCCTGGTGGCAGAACCAGTCCGCGCCTGCCTGCATTTCAACCATCGAGGTGGCGGGCGGGGCCAGCAAGGGCTCGCCTAGCTGCCAGCCCTCAGGTGTTAACGCCTTGTCACCTGAAGTGGCCTGCAATGCCGCCACCAGCCGCAGCATTTCCTCAACCGAGCGCCCGACATTATGCGGATACCAGGTCATCGCGCGGATCACCCCTTGCGGGTCGATGAAATAGCTGGCGCGCACGGTGGCGCTGTCCGGCGCGGTTTCATCCACCATGCCATAGGCTTTTCCCACCGCCATGCTCGGGTCCTCGACCACCGGAAACGGCACCGCCACGCCAAAATTCTCATGTATCGCGCGCATCCAGGCAAGATGCGAGAACAGGCTGTCCACCGAAAGACCCAGCAGCGCGCAATTCAGCGCCGCGAATTTATCCGCCGCACGGGCCAGGCCCACGAACTCCGTGGTGCAGACCGGGGTGAAATCTGCCGGGTGCGAGAAAAACAGCAGCCAACGCTTGCGATAGCCGGAGAGCTTCACCTCACCCTGGGTGGTACGGGCGACAAAATCCGGCGCCGTATCGCCAATACGCAGCGGCCTTGACGGCATTGAAGGCCGGAAATTCGGATCGTCCATCATTTTCACTCTCCGGCCGGTAGAATGCTGAAGCTTTCATTTGACGCAACCAAGCTTTAATACTTACGTATATAATGTAAGTATTAATATATAGAAAGTGCAATGTCCGATCTCGTTTTGCAGCAGGCCAGCGGGCTGATTTCCACCGCCACTCCCAACACCCTGCCGGTCCGGGCCTTTTTTGACGAAGCCACCTTCACGGTGAGCTATGTGGTGCACGACCCGGCAACGAAGCGCGCCGCGATTATCGACTCGGTGCTGGATTACGACCCTGCCTCAGGGCGCACGTCGTTCCAGTCCGCCAATGCCATCCTGGCCTATGTGGAGCAGGAAAATCTAACCGTGGATTGGCTGCTGGAAACCCACGCCCATGCGGACCACCTCTCCGCCGCGCCCTATCTGCAGGAAAAGCTGAGCGGCAAACTCGCCATCGGCGCCGAGATCGTCAAAGTCCAGAAAATCTTCGGCAAGCTGTTCAACGCTGGCACCGAATTCTCGCGCGACGGCTCGGATTTCGACATGTTGTTCAAGGATGGCGACAGCTTCCAAATTGGCACCCTGCCAGCCATGGCGCTGCATGTACCAGGCCACACCCCCGCCGACCTCGCCTATGTGATCGGCGATGCCGTATTCTGCGGCGATACCCTGTTCATGCCCGATTACGGCACCGCTCGGGCTGATTTTCCGGGCGGCGATGCGCGCCAGCTTTTCCGCTCCATCCGCCGCCTGCTCGGCCTGCCGGCGGCCACGCGGGTCTTCCTTTGCCATGACTACAAGGCCCCGTCGCGCGACAGCTATGCCTGGGAAACCACCATCGGCGCCGAACAGGCGGGCAATGTGCATGTGCATGACGGCGTAACGGAGGACGAATTCGTGGCGATGCGCGAAGCGCGGGACGCCACGCTTGCCATGCCGCGGCTGATTCTGCCCTCGGTGCAGGTGAATATGCGCGGCGGGCATCTGCCCCCGCCAGAGGAAAACGGGATCCGCTATCTCAAAATCCCGCTGGATGCGGTTTGATGCCGCCAGCCTGGATATTCCACCCGCTGGGGGGGGCGTGCTGTTTGGTATCGGCTGGGGGTATGGCCAGGCTTTGCTCCGGCACAGACATCGCGGATCTGACCCTCGCCTCGCGCAACGCGGCCATCTTCATGCTCGCCATGCGGGCCGGCATGCCCGCGTTCAAGCTCACCACCAGCCGTCGCGCACCCGTCAACGGCACCAAACCCCACAGGGCACCGAAAGGCGGATAGGATGAATTTCCAGCAGATTACAACGGGTTTCTCGGCGGCACCGCAGGTCAAGCCGGTG
>JAKBCD010000331.1 GCA_021808205.1 Pseudomonadota bacterium
GCAGCAACGAAGGCGCCAACGCCGAGAAGGCCGGGTTTACCGCCAGCAGCAGCCCCAGATAGCCGGTAATCTGCTGCACCAGCACGAACGCCATGCCAAGCAGCGCGCCGATGACGATTTGCCGTCCGGCCCCGCCCAAGCGCTGCGGCCCGAACACAAAAGGTGCCGCGATGAGCACCATGCCGAGCAGCGAAAGCGGAATCGCCACCATGCTCCAGAAGCTTTGCTCATACACCAGCGCCTGCTGGTGCTGGCGCTTGAGCTGCCGCACATAGGCGTATAGCGCCAGGGGCGGCATCGTTTCCGGCGGAATGGCCAGCAATTGCAATTGCCGGGTGGAGAGGAAAGGCCTCCAGCTCAGCGACGCCGGATTGTCCGTCAAGGTCTGGCCATCGGCGATGAGGTCGCGGGTAATGCCGGTCAGGCGCCATGTGCCATCCGGCTGCGGCGCGGCGGTGTTTGCCTCGACCATGCTTTGCAGGCTGCCGGAGGGAGAAAAGGTGAAGATTGTCACCCCATGCAACTGTGTGCCCGCGAAGCTTTGCACGTTCAGGAACACACGGTTTTTCTGGGCCCAGAAGCCGCCGTTGGAAAGCCCGGGCAGGGCGCTGCCCAGGGCCGCCGCCTGCTCTCGCTGCGCGGCCTGCTGGGCCGGTGGGATGATGAATTGCGCGACGAGAAACAGCACGACGATAACCGGCAGGCACAGCTTTGCCACCGCGCCGATGATTCTGGCCTGGGACACGCCGAAGCTGCGCAGGGCGGTAAGCTCGGAATGTTTGGCGAGGCCGCCCAGCCCCAGCAGGGCCGCCAGCAGCATGGAAACCGGGGCGAGCTGCAGCACCCGGCCGGGTGCGGTGAGCAAGGTATAGCTCAGCGCGCCAGCCAGCCGGTATTGCCCCTGGCCCACGAGGCTTAGCTGCTCAACAAAGCTCAGCAGGCTGAACAGGGCGGTCAGCCCGGCGGTGATCACCAGAAAAACCCGGCAGACTGCCCGGGCGATATAGCGGTCAAGCAGCATCGCGGCTGTCGGCCGGGCGCCAGCCGAGCGGCGGCGGGGAAGCGGGGCGCGGCCGGGGCGTGGCGCGCCAGGCCCGGCGGAGGGAAGGCGCGTACCAGAGCAGTGCCATGGCCAGCGCCAACGCCGCGGGCGCCCACCATAGGCCAGGGAAAGCCCCCACCTGCCCGTGCTGCACCCAGGTACGCGCCGTGGTGCAGAGCAGGTAATAGGCGGAATAAGCCAGAATGGCCGGGCCAAATTTGGCATAGCGGCTCTGGCGCGGGCGCCCCCGGCTTAAAGCCGCGCCCAGCAGCGCCAGCAGCAAGGTGGAAAGCCCGGTGGAAAACCGCCATTGCCGTTCGGCGATATCCGCGGCGTCCGATGCCGCCAGCAGATGCGCCGTGCTGGCCGCCACCGGGCTGTAGCTGGCGGCGCCGGGCAGGCTGCCGTCCGGGTCCAGGTTCAGCCCCGCCGCCACCAGCGATTGGTTTTGCATGGGGTGGCCGTTATCAAATTCGTACACATGCGCGCCAGAGAGATGCACGCTGCGCTGGCCATTGGGCCCCGCAACGGCTGGGCTGGCGAGGTCCGCGAAAATCACTTCGACCTGCCCGCCCTCCCGCTTGGCGATGAAGACATTTCTCGCGGCCGCGTGCGGCCCGGCGCGGCTGCCCAAAAACACCACCTGCGCGCCGTTCTGGCTGGCATAAAAGGCGCCTGGTTCCATGGCATTCACGTTCAGCGTGGCGGTGGCCTGGCGGGTTATGCTGTGCGAGGTGGCATAGGCCCAGGGGCGGGCAAATAGGGAAAGGCAGGCCACGCACACCGCCAGCCCCAGCGCCAGCCCCAGCACCGGGCGCACAAGCTGGCGCGGCCCCATGCCCAGCGCCAGCATGGCGGTTATCTCGCTATCCGCCTGCAGCCGGCCAAAGGCCACCACCACCGCGATGAACAGCGAGATGGGGATCAGCACATCCAGCGAGATCAGCAGTTTCAACGCCGTGAGCGCCGCGATGGCCCCCACCGGCAGCAGGCCGTTCACGGCATCGGAGAGGATTCCCGCCAGGCTGTCACCCGCGAACAGCAGCAGCAGCACGCCCAAAATCACGGCGAAAGGCCGCGCGATCTCGCGAATCAGATACCCATCTGTTTTCAAGGCGCCAAACCAAACTCTATTCAGGGTGTCCAGAAAAACCGGCGTCCACCGGGCAATCCGGCGGGGCGTGGGTGTCATGGGTCCAGAAGGCTCGTGACAATGCGTTGCCCGCTCTTTAATAGAGGGGCAAATGGTTTGTATAGTTTTTATTGCACGAATGTCATGCGGACTGGGTGCATCGAACTGCTTAGGGAGCTCTGTGCCGCGACATGTCTGACCAGGCCAGCGAGATTCGTGAAGTTATTTTCGGCACGCTGCAGGCGGCTTTGCCGCAGGCGCACTCATTATCCGACGAGACCCATATCATCGAGGATCTGGGGCTCGATTCCGTCGCGGTGATGGATTTCGTCATGGAGATCGAGGATAAGCTCGATATTTCCGTGCCCCTGGACAAAATCGCCGAGGTGGAAACGCTGGGCGATCTTGTCGCCACCGTGCAGCGTCTGAAGCAAGCCGCGTAGCCGCAATGGCGCTGCTCGACAAATACGCGGCGCTGGCGGCGCAATACCGCCAGCTGGAGGACGCTGGCGCAAACCCGTTCAACGTGACGTTCGACGAGGTGGTCTCCCCCACCGAGGCCATCGTTGGCGGCCGCAAGACCCTGCTGCTCGGCACCAATAATTATCTGGGTCTCACCTACGACCCCGCGGTGGTGGCGGCCGCCAATGCCGCCAGCAGCGCTTTGGGTTCTGGCACCACGGGCTCGCGCATCGCCAATGGCTCTTACGGCGGCCATGGGCGGCTGGAAGCAGCGCTGGCGGATTTTTACGGCCGTAAGCACGGCATGGTGTTTTCCACCGGCTATCAGGCCAATCTCGGCATTATCTCGGCGCTGGCGGGCAAGGGCGACCATCTGCTGCTGGATGCCGATTCCCATGCCTCGATCTATGATGCCTCCCGCCTTGGTTATGCGCAGGTTACACGCTTCCGCCATAACAGCCCGGAGGACCTCGCCAACCGCCTGCGCCGCCTGGCGGGCGAGCCGGGTGACAAAATCATCATTGTCGAGGGCATCTACTCCATGCTGGGGGACACCGCCCCCTTAAAGGAATTCGCCGCCGTGAAGCGCGAATACGGCGCCTATATGGTGGTGGATGAAGCCCATTCCCTCGGCGTGCTGGGTGAAACCGGCCGCGGCCTGGCGGAAGC
>JAKBCD010000332.1 GCA_021808205.1 Pseudomonadota bacterium
GATGCCCCGCACCTGGGTGCGCAGGAACAGCGCCGCGAGGATCATCAGCAGCAGCGCGGAGCCGATCAGCCAGATCAGGAACAGATAGAAAGTGCCGATGAACAGCCGTTTGCGCGGCACGTCGATGCTCAGCACCCCGTCCGCCATCTGGATATTCACCCTCAGGAAGCCGGGATGCTCATGCCAGGCGACATTGAAGGGCCGATGGACATCCTGTGCCAGGGCGCGGGCGAGGTCGGTATCCACCGGGCCGGGGGCATCCGGCGGCGGCAGATGGCGCAATGTTTCGTTGTACAGGAAATGGCTCTGGAAGGTGAAATGAATGTCGCCTTCTTGCAGTACCAGGGTACGCCTCGTGGGGTCACGGTCGATCTGGTCGATCATGAAGCCGATCTCCCCGGCCACCGCGCCCGCCAGGCGGCGGGAGAGCTCGTCCAGATGCGTGCCGTAGAAAATCTGCAGTGCCACGCCCTGCAGCACCATCATTGGCACCAGCACAATCAGCAGCGAACGGCCAAACAGCCCGCGCGGCAGAATTTTGCGGAACAGCCGCTCTGGTTGCAGCGGGCCGAGGCGGAGTTTCATGCCCCCGGTTTCAGCACATAGCCCTTGCCGCGGATGGTCTGCAGAAAGCGCGGCTCGCGCGGGTCGGGTTCAATCTTGCGGCGCAGGCGTGTTACCTGCACGTCGATGGCGCGTTCATTCACGTCATCCAGCCCCAGGGCGGCGGCCAGCGCCTCGCGGGAGAATACCTCATGCGGCCGGGCGGCCAGGGTGGTGAGCAAGGAAAGCTCAGCCCCGGTCAGGCGCATACGGGCATTGGGGCTGACCAGCTCGCCGCGCTCGGCATCGAAACTGGCCTCGCCCAGCGGCAGGGGGCCGGTTTGCACCGCGGGTGGCTGGGCCCGGCGCAGCATGGCGCGCAGCCGGGCAACGAGTACCCGCGGATCGAACGGTTTGCCGAGATAATCATCCGCCCCGGCCTCGAACCCGGCCAGAATATCCTCTGGCGTGTCCCGCGCGGTAAGCAGCAGAATGGGCATGGCGGGCGCGCGCTCGGCCCGCAGGCTGAAGGTGAGCTCCAGCCCGGTTTCGCCGGGCATCATCACATCCAGCACCATCAGGTCGAATTCCATGGCGCGCAGCTTTTCCCGTGCTTCCACCGCTGAGGCCGCGCGGGTGATACGGAAGCCGTTTTCCGACAGATAGCGCGCCGCCAGCGCCGCCAGGCGGGCGTCGTCATCAACCAGCAGCACATGCGGTGCGTCTTCTGCCAGCGTCGCCTGGGTCATGGCGGGGTCAGGTGCTGGCCGCCGGCTTTGGCGGCCGGGCGGCTTCGGCTGGCTCTGCTCCGCCGCGTCCGCCTGGGTTGATCAGCCCGCGCATCACGCGCTTAAACCCTTCCACCGCGGGGCCGCCGGCGGCCCGGTACGCCACCAGCAGCCGTTCCCGTTGGGTTTCGAACAATTGCCGTTCCAGCGCCACGCCCTTTTCGGTCAGGTGGAGCAGGCGCTGGCGCCGGTCTTTGGGCCCGGGCAGCTGGATAACATAGCCCTTGCGGATGAGCGGGCCGAGCACCCGGGTGAGGCTTTGCTTGGTGATGCCGAGGATGGACAGCAACTCCCCCACATTCAGCCCTGGCCGACGGGCGATCCAGTGCAGGCAGCGATGGTGCGCGCGGCCAAATTTCAGCTCTGCCAGAATGGCGTCCGCCGGGCCGGTTAGCTCCCGCAGGGCGAAGAAAAGCATGTCCTGTGCGGCGCGAAGCTCATCCTCCCGCAGGAACAGCAGCCCGGCGCCGGGTGCTGCGTGCGGGGCGCTGGGCAGGGTTTCACGTTTGCTGGCCGGGTAGGGTTGAGTCGGGGGGTTAGGCATGGCAATTTCAATAACCAGTGTTTGGCCGCAACGAAATGTAGCTTCGGCTGACGTTCAGGCAAGTTTAGACCGTTTAAAAATAGTACCGCAACCGGAGACATTTGACCATGGCGCTCGTGCCCTTCGACGATCGTGACGGCTTCATCTGGTGGGATGGCAAGCTCATTCCCTGGCGTGAGGCAAAGCTGCATGTGCTCAGCCATGGTCTGCATTATGCCTCCGCCGTGTTCGAGGGCCAGCGCGCCTATGGCGGCAACATATTCAAGCTGCGCCCCCATACCGAGCGCCTGATCGCCTCCGGCCGGATGCTGGGCTTTGAGATTCCGTTCACGGCCGAGCAGATCGATGCCGCCTGCATCGAGACGATGGCCGCGAACAACCTCACGGATGCCTACATCCGCCCGCTGGCCTGGCGCGGCTCTGAGCAGCTGGGCGTTTCCGCCCAGCAGACCAAGATTCATCTGATGATCGCCTGCTGGACCTGGCCGGATTATTTCGGGTCCGACCGCATGAAGGGCATCCGCCTCAACGTGTCAGACTGGCGGCGTCCGCACCCGCTCTCCGCGCCCACCGCCTCCAAGGCGGCGGGGCTGTACATGATCGGCACACTCTCCAAGCATAAGGCCGAGGCCGAGGGCTATGAAGAATCGCTGATGCACACCTGGGACGGGTTTGTGGCCGAGGGCACCAGCGCCAACATCTTCTTCGTGCAGGATGGCAAGCTGCATACGCCCATCACGGATTGCTTCCTGAACGGCATCACCCGGCAGACGGTCATCTCCCTGGCCAAGGCGCGCGGGATCGAGGTGATCGAGCGGCACATCAAGCCGGAGGAACTCTCCTCCTTCAGTGAATGTTTCCTCACTGGCACCGCGGCTGAGGTGACACCGGTACGCCAGATCGGGACATCTGTGAACTACACGCCAGCCAAGCTGACCGAGACCTTGCTGAACGACTACACCGCACTGGTGCGGATGTCTCCGGAAGAAGTTGCCCGGCGCGCCGCCTGAAGCAGAAACCACAAAAGGGGCCGTAAGGCCCCTTTCTTTTTATCAGGCAGCCCGCTGACCGGGCCAATAAAAACGCCCAGGCCGGGGCCTGAGCGTTTTCTGAAGCGGGATGAGCCTTAAGCCTGGTTAGGCTGCCATAGGCTTGGCATAAGGGGCTGCAAAACCGTCGAGCTTCGCGCGAAGCGAGGCCGGAATCTGCCGCGCGGCCTTCGCCCGTGGGTAAGCCATTTCCGCAATCGGCTCGGCGTCGCCCACCATTTCCGCATATTCGGCCCAATTGTCGAACGCCATCCGGTCAACATTGTCCACAAAGGTCTCGGTCGGCGCGCCTTCGGCGAGAATCAGCGAATGGTCAGCGGTTTCGATGTGATAATAGGTGAAGCGGGCGGGCATGTTGCCCTCGCGT
>JAKBCD010000333.1 GCA_021808205.1 Pseudomonadota bacterium
GCCCTCTGGACCGGGATTTTTTACGACCCTGCCGCCCTGGCCGCCGCGCAGGCGCTGGTAAAGGAGATGACCTACCCGGAGATTCTCGCCCTGCGCGCCGCTGTGCCCGCCACAGGCATCAACACGGGGTTTGGCGCGGGCACGCTGCGGGATTTGGCGAAAGACGTGATCGCCATTGCCGCCGATGGGCTGAAGGCCCGCGCCCGCCATAACCCGTCTGGTCTGGATGAATCGGTCTATCTGGCCCCGTTGCATGAGATTGGCGCCGGTGCGCCCACCCAGGCCGAGCATTGGCTGGTCCGTTACCATGGTGACTGGCACGGCGACGTGACCCGGATTTTCAGTGAAGCGGCGTTTTTATAACGGCGGGTCGGATCATCGTTCAATTTTGATGATTGATTGTCGCCAAAACATAAACAAAAATCATGAAAAACCCGCCTGGAGGCGGGTTTTACTTTACCGAGTCATCATTGCGGCGCGGCGGCGCTAGCCATCTGGGCGGTGGGTGCCTGATCCGTCACAAAGCTGTCCAGCTCTTGCGGGGTCTTCATGGCCAGAACCGTGTTGAACTCTGCCTGGCTGTTGAGGCAGAAGGCTTGGCCTTCCGCGATGCCCGCCACGGACTGGTTGTTGGCCAGCAGGGTGATGAAGGTATCCTCCATCTTCTGCCCGCTATAGGGGCCGCTGGCTTTATAGAAATAGGCATCCATCAGATGCTGTTCCTTCAGCACATGGGGCTGGAAGCTGTTCATGAAGGCATCGTACTGGGGTTGTTCGTCGCAAGACAGTGCTGCCACCATGAGCGCGGACTTCAGGGCAACAACATTGAAAGCCTGCTGGAATTTTTCATGATCGGCAGGCGTAAACTTGATGCTGGCGAAAACCGGCGGCGGCAGGTCCACCGCGACGGGGTATATATGCCCAACCGGCGCGGCGGGGGGCGCGGCGGCAATCTTGGGGGCTGGCTTGGAGCACCCGGCTAACACCAGGGCAGCCGTGACCATACCAAGAGCGGCCTTGCCATAAGCCACGGCCTTGCGTGAAGTGTACAATGTGGAAATCCTCAACCTGTCGAAGCCTTAACCGCAGTTCCCCAATACAGCCAAATACCATCGCGGCCAAGGCTGAAAAGATTGCAGGGAAAAGCTTCAACGCTTTCATAATACAGCATTTGATGGTGGCGTTAAATTGCGTTCATCAAATGGGTGACGCTGGTTTCAGGCCAGACCATGGGTGGTCTGGCCTGAAGTCACGGACGTTAAAGCCGTGCCACGCGCAGGGCGTTGGTTGTGCCAGCCTGGCCAAACGGCACGCCAGCCACCACCACAATCTCTTCACCCTTTTGGGCAAAGCCTTCCAGTGTGGCAATTTTCATCGCGTTTTCAACGGCTTCTGTCATGGTGTGTGCAGCCTCGGTGATAACGGCGTGCACACCCCAGACGATGGAAAGTCGCCGTGCCACGCTTTGGTTCGTCGTCAGTCCGATCACATGGCAATCGGGCTTTTCACGCGCCACACGCAAGGCGGTAGCACCCGATTCGGTGAGCGCCACGATGGCCTTGGCGTTGATGGTGTGCGCCACCTGCACGGCGGCCGCGGCGATAGCATCCGGCGAGGTTTTTTCCGGTTGCGGACGCTTGGCGTCCAGCTCGGTGCGCCAGTCTTCGTCGCGCTCCACGCGGGTGATGATGCGGTCCATCATGTTTACGGCCTCGCACGGGTATTGCCCGGCGGCGCTCTCGGCGGAGAGCATCACCACGTCGGCGCCGTCGAACACGGCGGTGGCAACGTCTGATGCCTCAGCGCGGGTGGGAGCGGGCGAGGAGATCATGCTCTCCAGCATCTGTGTGGCCACAATCACCGGCTTGCCGCGCTGCTGGGCGGCGCGGATGATGCGCTTCTGCGCCACGGGGATTTCCTCGGGTGGCAGTTCCACGCCGAGATCCCCGCGGGCGACCATCACCGAATCGGTGACGTCCATGATCTCTTCAAGGTTGTCCATGCCCTGCGGTTTTTCCAGCTTCACCATGGTCAGGGCGCGGCCGGCGGCGATCTCCTTCGCCTCCAGCACGTCTTTCGCCTGCTGCACGAAGGAAAGGCCGATATAGTCGATGCCCAGCGGCAGCACGAAATCCAGGTCCGCGCGGTCTTTTTCGGTCAGCACCGGAATGGGCAGGATCACATCCGGCACGTTCACGCCCTTACGCTCGGAGAGTACGCCGCCGACGATGACTTCGGTGAGCAACTTGTCGTCGTGCACGCGCAACACGCGCAGCCGCAGCTTGCCGTCATCCAGCAGCAGGGTGGAGCCGATTTGCGCCGCGGCGATAATCTCGGGGTGCGGCAGGCAGACGCGGCTGGCATCGCCCGGGGCGCGGTTCAGGTCCAGCGTGAATTGTTGCCCGGTTTGCAGCTGCACGCGGCCAGCCTGAAATGTGCCTACGCGCAGTTTTGGTCCCTGCACGTCCGCCAGAATGCCGATCGGCCGGCCGGTTTGCTTCTCGGCGGCGCGAACCATCTGGATGCGCGCGGCGTGGTCCTCGTGGCTGCCGTGGGAGAAGTTTAGCCGGAACATATCCACCCCGGCATGGAAAAGTTGCAGGATCATCTCCGGGCTCGAACTGGCGGGGCCAAGAGTCGCGATGATCTTGGTGCGGCGGTGGCGGCGCAATATATCCATTTGTATCCTCAGACGGGAAAAGAAGGCAGGCTGCCCAAGGGCGGCCGGCGCGGTGGGAAGGCTGTGGCACCTGGCATCCCTGCCGGTGTTGAACGCGATATTGCGCGCGGCCGCCGCTTGCGGCAGGCTGGCAAACACACAACAGACCAAGCCAGACGCCCCTGAATGGGTGCCTGATTGGCCGTGTGGACGTTATTATAGCGCGATGACCGAAGTTTCACGGCGTGATTATGAGCGGGAGCAGGACCTTGAGCAACCCCAGGGTGGATGAAGCGGTGAAGGAAAAACTGGAAGCGGCCGCATTTCGTGCGCTGGTGGAGCATTTGCGCGCCCGGACGGACGTGCAGAATATCGATTTGATGAATCTGGCGGGCTTTTGCCGCAATTGCCTCTCGCGCTGGTACCGGGAAGCGGCGGCGGCGCAGGGGCTGGCGTTGAGCGACCCTGAAGCGCGGGAAATCATCTACGGTATGCCCTACAAAGACTGGCAGGCGAAATATCAGCCGCCAGCCACGCCGGAGCAGCTGGCGAAGATGCAAGAGGCGAAAACCGGCCACTGAAGCCGCGCATTGACCCGCGCGCCGGGCGGCACTATCCCCGCGCCC